>CAZGDG010000017.1:0-39384 GCA_964524415.1 uncultured Flavobacteriaceae bacterium | reverse complement strand
TAATATCTACACCTGCAATGGTATTATCTGGGCGTCTCGAACTTGTGCCAGAAACAAAAATAAAATCTCCAACCCGTTTGGTATGTGGATAGGCGCCTCTTGGTGTTACGTCTTTATTTTCCATAGTTGTTTAATGTAATCCTGCAATTTTATCATCTTCTAAAATTGCTTCCGTTTCTTTTATTACTTTTTCTAGAGTTTCTTCGGTCACTTCATTTGTTGAAATAATGCCGTCTGCTAACATGTTTAAAATCGCTTTATCCTGTGCGCGACCTCTTACCATGGCTTCCCTATAACCAATATGCTCATTAAACGTTACGAGACTGTATTTTGAAGAATAGCGCTCTGGAAAGGTTTTTTCCAAGGCCATTTCTATTTTTCGTTTGTCTTGGAAAATAGGGTTGGCCACATGGTCTTTCATTTCGTGAAAATTGTCAATGGCAAGATCGGCGATGGCATCAGTGTCTTTTTTTCTAGCCTTTTCATATTCCTTAAAAACGGTCTCCCAATTCCCTTCATGTTTTTCTAAAACCTCATCAAAGACCACCACATCTTCAAAAGAGGCATTCATACCTTGTCCGTAAAAAGGAACAATGGCATGGGCAGAATCTCCCATAAGAAGCGTATTGCCTTTGTAATGCCATGGCGAACATTTTACAGTGCCCAACGGTGCTGTTGGATTTTCAAAAAAGTCCTCAACCAAATTTGGCATGAGTTCTAGGGCATCTGGGAATTCTTTTTGGAAAAATTCGGTAACCCTTTCTGGAGTGGTTAGGTTGTTAAAATTGTATTCGCCTTCATCGTAACTAAGGAAAAGGGTTACTGTAAAGCTGCCATCTAAATTTGGTAAAGCGATAACCATAAAATCACCTCTGGGCCAAATGTGCAGGGCGTTTTTATAGGTTTTATAATCACCATTAGCGTTTGGCAGTATGGTTAATTCCTTATAACCATGACTTAACCATTGCTGCGAGAAGCTGAATAGAAATTTACGTCCCAAGAAATAACTTCGTCTTAGGGCAGATCCAGCACCATCGGTAGCGATTATGCAATCGGCATCTTCAATAAATTCGGATTGTGTTTCTGTATCTTTAAATAAGGCTGTTGTCTTTTCAAAATCAACGGATTCACATTTCTTGTTGAAGTGAATCTTAACGTTTTCATGCTTTTCTGCTTCGTCTAAAAGCAAGCCATTGAGTCCGCCGCGAGAAATGGAATTGATATATTCATGGTCTCTACCGCTGTAATTAGATAAAAAGGTGTTGCCGTCACGATCATGAAGCATTCTTCCATTCATTGGTATGCATAATTCCTTGACCTTTTTTTCAAGGCCTACCAACTTCATACCTTTATTCCCCCTATCCGAGAAGGCTAAATTTATGGACCGACCAGCAGAGATATCCGTTTTGCGCATATCGGGTCGCATTTCGTAAACACTAACATTATAGCCTCTTTGACCGAGGCGAAGCGCTAGCAAACTTCCGCATAAGCCTGCGCCAATTATTAAAATATTTTGTTGTCTATCCTTCATTTAAAATGGATTTCAATCGTTCAACCATGGTATAAACGTCCCTAAAGGAATTGTAGAGCGGAACAGGTGCACATCGAATCACATCTGGTTCTCTCCAATCGGAGATAATACCTACTTCCGTTAATTTTTGATGTAGACTTTTATCAGCATTTTTAACCTGAATGGATAATTGGCATCCGCGTTCTTCAGGGTTTTCAGGTGTTATTATTTTAATGCTGTCATTTTGGAGTTGATTGATCAAGAACTCAAAATATCCCGTCAGTTTTCTAGACTTTGCAATCAAGTTATCCATACCAGCCTCGGCAAACATGTCTAAAGATGCCTTTATCGCTGCCATGGATAATATGGGTGGATTGCTCAATTGCCAACCTTCTGCTCCTGGAAGCATATCAAAATCATCACGCATTTTAAAACGGGTTGCTTTATTATGGCTCCACCAACCCGTAAACCGATTTAAATCTTTTCTGTAGGCGTGTCTTTCATGGACAAAAACACCACTTAAGCTTCCTGGTCCGGAGTTGAGGTATTTGTAAGTGCACCAAATGGCGAAGTCTGCTCCAGAGTTATGCAAATCGAGCTTTACATTACCAGCACCATGGGCACAGTCAAAGCCAACCATACAGCCGTGCTGATGTCCTAATTCAGTGATACGCTTTAAGTCGAAAAACTGACCTGTGTAATAGTTAACACCACCAATCATAATTAGGGCTATTTCATCGCCATGACGTTGCATGATAGCCTCAAGATCGTCATACCGTGCCAATTCTTCATTCTCCCTAGAATTCCATGGAATAAGGCCTTCCCTTTCATCAAAACCATGGTGTCTCAATTGGGATTCAACCGCATATTTGTCTGAAGGAAAGGCATCACCTTCGATAAGTATTTTATAACGCTTTTTCGTTGGTTTGTAAAACGACACCATCATGAGATGAAGATTCGTGGTAAGGGTGTTCATAACTACGACTTCAATAGGTTTTGCTCCAACAAGTATGGCCATGTTTTCCGTGAGCAGTTCATGGTAGGATAACCATGGGTTTTTTCCGTGTACATGACCCTCAACTCCAAGTTCTGCCCAATCCTGTAGCTCTTGATCAATATAGGATTTTGTTGTTTTCGGTTGCAGACCTAAGGAATTACCGCAGAAGTAAATGATATCACTACCATCTGTGTGTTTAGGAATGTGAAATTTATTTCTGTAGGAAGCTAGTGTATCTGCTTTGTCTTGCTCAATGGCAAAGTCAATTCCAGTTTTGTAAGTGCCCAATTACGATTGATTTTAGCTAATACAACAAAAATAATGATTTAAAGTGAGGCATTAAAGGCTTTCTGTAGCTTCAATGGAAAAGCTTTTTATTCGTATCTTTAAAGGAAAACAATAGTACCATGGGAAAATCAAAGGAATATACCAATGGCGAGGTTACTGTAACTTGGGAACCACAAAAGTGCATCCATTCTGCCATTTGTGTTAAGGGATTGCCAGATGTTTTCAAACCCAACGAAAAGCCTTGGATTAAAATTGATGCCGCTTCAACTGAAGCTATAGTTAATCAAGTAAAACAGTGCCCGAGTGGCGCCTTAGGCTTTTATATGACTAATGAAAACGATAAAACAGCAGAAACTATGGAAACCAAAGTTGAGATTTTGGAAAATGGACCATTATTGGTTTATGGCACCTTAAAGGTCACGCACAAGGATGGAAGCTCTGAAACCAAAAACAGAACTACAGCATTCTGCCGCTGTGGTGCCTCAGCCAATAAGCCCTATTGCGATGGCGCCCACGTTAATGCAGAGTTTAAAGGATAGGGGTCATAAGTTTACTTTTAGTCAAATGATACCGAAACATCGGTGAAATTTAAATTCCAGTTGCCTTTGGCCATTTTGTGGTCTATGGCAATTTTTATGCCGTTGAAATCTTTATAGTTTTCAAAGGTTGTGGAGAGTGTTGGTTCTGGTGAATTTCCCTTTCTGAAAGTCCATTCGCGAATAATGTAATCTTCGTCATAATAAAGATCGTAGGCATCTCCCGGCGTGTATCCGCCAGCATCTTCAGGATAAGATAAGGTAATCATGTTGAGCTCTTTTTGACTTATCGGAGCCACGGACATTTTGGGTTCTGTAATTTGGGCCACTTCATCCCACACCAATTGAAAGGGAACAAACATCCAAAATTTATCGTTAATGAAGGCTCTGTCTGGAGCAATATGCGTACTGTCCATTGTACGACGACTATACTTCACAACTTGATCTTCCATGGTTAAGGTAACACTATCGGACTTTGGTTGCCATATCCATTGTCGTCCTTTTCCTTTTACGGAATCTCGGTTTACTTTAAAGGTAAAACGTACTTCAGAAACATCTTTCCATTTATTGTAGCCATGTGCATTTGCAATCTTTTGGGCTATAGTTAAGTTTTTATTTTCTGGAAGGTTGGAGGAGTCGGATGTCTCAGATTTGCAAGAAACTATGAGTGACGCAAAAAATAGAAATGCAATGACATATTTCATCAGCTTAATTTTTTTAATTTGAACAAAATTAAGGAACCATGTCAGAGAAGACTAATTATTTTGAGGTAAATAAGGCAACATGGAATCAAAAGGTTCTTGTGCACGCACAAAGCGACATGTATGATATGGAAGCCTTTAAATCTGGTAAGACCTCTTTAATGCCTTACGAAGTTAAAGCTTTAGGAGATGTACAGGGAAAGTCCATACTGCATTTGCAATGCCATTTTGGCCAAGATACGATGAGTTGGAGTAGGTTGGGGGCTAAATGCACAGGCGTAGATTTTAGTGATGAAGCGATAAAACTTGCTAAGGAACTTAATAGCGAATTAGAATTAGATGCTCAATTTGTGTGCTGTAATGTTCTGGATACATCTAAGCATATTTCAGAAACTTTTGATATTGTTTTTACCAGTTATGGTGTGATTGGCTGGTTGCCCGATTTAAAGCCTTGGGCTAAAATGATAGCAGAGCGCTTAAAACTTGGTGGAGTTTTTTATATGGTTGAATTTCATCCTATAGCTTGGATGTTTGATTATACCAAAGGAAAACCAAAAATGACATACCATTATAGTCAAGATGAGGTCATTTACGAAGAATACCAAGGCACCTACAGCGATACGGACTCAGAAAAGCCCTCTGAAATAGTGAGCAAGGAATACGGTTGGAATCACGGTTTAGGTGCCGTTGTAAATGCACTTACTGAAGCTGGTTTAAAAGTTGAATATCTCAATGAGCACGACGAAAGTCCCTATAATGTGTTCCCAAATTTGATTAAAACACCGTCTGGGACGTACAGATTCGACAACCAACTATATCCATTGATATTTGAAATAAAAGCCGTAAAGCCAGATTAAACCCTTCTGTTGAGCGTTTTATTTAATGTTTTGCTTCATCTTTAAGCAATTCCGGAAACTTTTGTTTAAACCGATTTAGTCTAGGAATGGAAACGGCCCTCACATAAGACTGATTTGGATTTCTTTTTTCAAAATCCTGATGGTAAGCTTCGGCCTTCCAGAACTTTTGAAATGGATAGACTTCGGCGGCTATTTTAGCATCCAATTCTTTCGCTAGAGCCGCTTTCTTTTTCTCAATGATTTTTTTCTGCTCTTCATTTTGGTAAAAAATAATGGAGCGGTATTGCGAACCACGATCTGGTCCCTGTCCGTTAACCTGGGTTGGGTCTTGTGAACCAAAATAGACATCTACAAGGGTTGAGAAACTCACCACTTTTGGGTCATAAATCACTTCGACAGCTTCTGCGTGTCC
This sequence comes from uncultured Flavobacteriaceae bacterium, assembly GCA_964524415.1. Classification (GTDB taxonomy): domain Bacteria; phylum Bacteroidota; class Bacteroidia; order Flavobacteriales; family Flavobacteriaceae; genus Winogradskyella. The sequence goes on along the minus strand of CAZGDG010000017.1, from coordinate 34,083 downwards.
TGTCGTTCCTGTATTGCTCAGTTTGTAAGTTGGGTTTTCTGTAAAACCTCCGGAATAGCCACTAATGGCTTCCTCTACACCTTTGACACTTTCATAAATAGCTTCCACGCACCAAAAACAACCGCTAGCAAAGTAAGCTCTTGCCTTGCCATTTTCTAGAGGAACTTCAATCGGTTCGGCATTGATAACTGCTTGTTGTTTGGGGTTTATTTGGGCTTGATTGTGACAACTGAATAATAGGCACAAACCCAAAGAGTACATAACATATTTCATAGCTTTTCTTTTTCTTAATTGACGAGTAAAAGTACCAAACCTTAAAATGAATTATTTTAAAATTTCCTTAAATAAAAAGCCTTGGCTTTCACCAAGGCTAACTATTTTATGAGTATTATAAAGGATTATTTGCTCAATTTTGCAAAGAGCTTATCCATCTTTTCCTTTTCCTCTTCAGCTAGTGTGGCGTCAACTAAAATACGACCACTGTGCTCATCGGTAATCACTTTTTTTCTGGAAGCAATCTCTACTTGTACCTGTGGCGGAATGGTAAAAAACGAGCCTCCGGAAGCACCGCGTTCAATAGGAACAACAGCTAGTCCATTCTTAACACTATTTCGGATTCTTTTATAGGCTTTGACCAAGCGCTCATCTATTTTCTTTTGAAAATCTTCTGATTTCTTAAGGAGCGCTTCTTCTTCTTTCTCTGTTTCTTTCAGAATTTCGTTTAGTTCTCCTTTCTTATGCTTAAGATGTGTGTTACGGTCTTTTAAGCGTTCTTTAGTTTCAGAAATAACCTCTTTCTTTTGCTCTATCTGCGCTTTAAATTCCTTAATATGCTTTTCTGCCAATTGGATTTCCAATTCCTGGTACTCTATCTCTTTAGATAGGGAATTGTACTCTCTATTGTTGCGCACATTTTTTTGTTGCTCACTGTATTTTTTGATTAAAGCTTTAGCTTCTTCAATTAAGTTCTTCTTGCTTTTAATTTCGTCGTCAATAATTGCTAGGCTATCATTAAGCTTCTCTATTCTTTTGGTAAGGCCTTCTACTTCGTCTTCTAAATCTCTTACTTCTAAAGGAAGCTCACCTCTGACATTTCTTATTTCGTCTACTCTAGAGTCAATTAATTGTAAATCGTATAATGCTCTTAATCGTTCTTCGACAGAAACTTCAGCTTTTTTTGCCATAATTATAAATACTTTACCGGATTTGTATTGGTCGTTGATAAAATGATTGCAAAATTAGTAATTTTTTTTGAGAGATAATCCACTAAAAAGTTTTTTGTGAATTGCTCACTTTCATAATGTCCGATATCAGCCAAAACAATGGAATCTTCTGCGCTGAAAAAGTCGTGGTACTTTAGATCTGATGTTACTAGAAGATCGGCACCAGCGGTTTTGGCTGCCGAAATTGCAAAACTGCCTGAGCCACCTAAAACAGCGATTTTTTTTATGGGTCTACCTAAATCTTTTGAATGCCTAACACATAAGGCTTTCATAGTGTTTTTAACGAAGTTTAAACAGGCTGTCATGTCCATAGGCTCATCGAGCTCGCCAATCATACCCATGCCAATGTGCTGGTTACTGTTTTCTAAACTAAAAATTTCATAGGCTTCTTCCTCATAGGGATGAGCTTCAAACAGAGCCTTTAAAATGGAAGGCTCCATGTGGGTTTGGTACGTTACTGAAACGGCTGCTTCCTCCTCCGTATGCAGTTCTCCCTTTTTTCCGATAACCGGATTGGAATCTTCATTTCCTTTGTAGGTCCCATGACCCAGAAAATTAAAACTGCACGATTCGTAATTGCCAATATTACCTGCGCCAGCTGAGAATAAAGCTTGTCTTAGACTTTCTGCAGACTTTGTTGGCACATAGGTTTGGAGTTTTCTAATGGTATGGGCCTGAGGAATTAGTATTCGCCTGTTCTTTAAGCCCAATTTATCACATATGATGTTGTTAACACCGTTGAAGGCATTATCTAATGCCGTATGAATGGCAAAAATGGCAATCTTATGTTCAATGGCTTTGATAACAACACGTTCTACATAAGTTTTTCCGGTTAAGGTTTTTAGTCCTTTAAAAATAATTGGATGAAAGCTTACAATGAGATTACAATTTTTTTCGATAGCTTCATCCACAACGGCCTCTAAAGTATCCAAGGTCACCAGTATACCTGTTACGTCTTGTTGTTTCTTTCCTACCAAAAGACCCACGTTATCAAAATCCTCCGCATAGGCTAGGGGAGCTAATTCTTGTAAATGATTAATGACGTCTTGTACAATCATAAGTGCTAATTTGTATCAAAAATAGCATATTTTAGTGGCAATGAAATTCATACGAATTATATTATTTCCCCTAGTTCCGCTCTATCACGTTGTTACTTGGTTGAGGAATTTTTTCTATGATCATGGCTGGTTGAAGTCAAAGGCCTATAATGTACCAGTTATCTGTGTTGGTAATTTAAGCACTGGTGGTACTGGGAAATCACCAATGATTGAGTATCTCATCCGTCTTTTAAAGGACAACTACCGTATTGCCACCTTAAGCCGTGGCTATAAAAGACAAACAGAAGGTTTTGTTTTGGCCGATGCTGAGGCCAATGCCAATGCTATTGGAGATGAGCCCTACCAGTTTCATTCTAAATTTCCAGAAATTTTGGTTGCTGTAGATGCCGATAGGCAAAATGGGATAGCTCACCTACTGAACCACGCTGAACAACCTGAAGTAATTCTTTTGGATGATGCCTACCAACACAGAAAGGTAAAGGCAGGCCTCAATATTTTATTAACACCTTACGATAAACCCTATTACAGGGACTTTGTTCTACCAACAGGCAATCTAAGGGAGCCAAGGTCTGGGGCAAAACGAGCAGATATTATAATAGTGACCAAATGTCCGGAACATTTAGGGCGAGAAGAAAAAGAATCAATGGTGTCCCATTTAAGGGCAGATTCGCATCAGCAAGTGTTTTTTAGCCATATTAATTACTCGGGGAAAGTGTATTCGTTCAAAAAGGAACTCGATATTTTGGACTTACCTAAATTCTCACTGGTAACAGGAATTGCCAATCCAACACCCTTGAAGGACTTTTTAGTAGAAAAGGGTCTTAAGTTTGATCACTTGGAATATCCGGATCATCATGTGTTTAATTCTAGAGATATTGAAGCGCTAAAAAAGAAAGATATCATTGTTACGACAGAGAAGGACTATGTGAGATTAAAACATATAGCGCAACTAGATGAAAAACTATACTACTTGCCAATCACTTTTGAGTTAGATCGGCCATTGGATTTTGAAAACAGGATAAAGGGTTTTCTAGCTAAAAAAGCTTGAGACTATTTTTTCTCCGGAAAGCGCGGCATATAACTTTTTCTCAAAATCCTCTTGCTTAAATGGTTTTGATATGATGTCGTTAAAACCAGCTTCGCCAAATTCATGCATCTTATCTTCCAGGGTTACGGCTGTTAGGGCAAAAATCGTAAGCTCCTTATTAAAGGTTCTAATTATTTTAGTCGCTTCGAGTCCGCTAATTCCTGGCATGTGAATATCCATAAGAACTACATTATAGTCTACTTCCTTGACTTGTTCAACAGCCGCTTCTCCGTTGTCTACAACATCACAGTAGAGTCCCATTTTGTTAAGGATTTTCTTGGTAATCATTTGATTGATCTTGTTATCCTCAACAATAAGGATTTTGATTTCGCTTAAGTCCAAATCTTGCATAGCGTTTGATGGTTTAGGTTCTACTTTTGAAGGTTCTTTAAGTTCATCCGTATATTCTAAAGGTATTTCAAAGAAGAACGTGGTGCCCTTACCAAGCTCACTCTTTAAATATATTTTACCTTTAAGAATTTGGATGAGTCCTTTAACAATGGATAAGCCTAGTCCTGTGCCACCGTATTTACGATTGATTTGAACTGATCCCTGAGAGAAGCTCTCAAACAAGGAGTCTTGCTTTTCCTTTGTTATACCAATGCCATTGTCTTCAATTTCAAAGCGGAGCGTGTACAGGTTGTCTTTTTGGTCAATCTTGTAGGTCCTGATCCAAATGTCTCCATCTTTTGTGAATTTAATGGCATTACCAAGTAGGTTAATTAAGATTTGGGATATCTTAAGTTGGTCTCCGATAAAGGTATCGGGTAGTTTATTCTCATATTCTAAATGCAATTTGGTGCCGTTGTCCTTTGCGGAATTTTCCAAGGCTGAGATTACATTTTCAATTTTATTTCTTAGGTTGAATTTTTCTGGGTCTAATTCAACTTTATTGGCTTCAATTTTATTTATCTGAAGGATGTCGTTTATAAATGTGAGCAAATAGTCTCCAGAAAACTTTAGAGACTTTAAATGCGGAATCTGGGATTCTTTTGGGTCTTCATCCAGCAACATATTGGTGAGTCCCGTTACAGCATAAAGCGGTGTTCTTAGTTCGTGCGTTACCGTTGAAAGAAAGTTGGCCTTAGTCTTGGAGGCCAATTCTGCCTTTTCTTTTGCTACAATAAGTTCGTCATTCTTTTTATGCAGCATGTTATTGGTCTTCAACCGTATATTATTGTTTTTATAGAGCGATAAGGTCAATAAGGACAAAATGGTAATTAAGGCAATACTTAAAATGGTTGTGATTCTTGTGAAATTGTTTTCAGAGCTGATATCGTCTATTTGTCGTTTTAACTGTTCGTTCTCAGCGTCTTTGTATTCATTTAAATACTTGCCGGTAACACTTTCACTCAGACGTTCCCTTTGAATATTCAATAAAGAATCTGAAAGTTTTATGTGCTTTTTGATATAGTTGTAGGAGCTTTTGTAGTCGCCTCGCTTTTCGTGTATTTCACTTAGTACTAAAAACCCTGTATTTATGTTTTGGGTGATACCATAAGCTTCGGCAAGAGACAGTCCTTCTTCTACTTGGTCTAATGCTGCCTCATAATTTTGCAAGGCGCTCGATACTTTACCAGACTGGATAAGAGCGCTGCTTAATCGTCTTTGCTGATCGTACTTTTTTGCCAGTATGATCGTTTTCTCTAACTGCGCCTTTGCCAAGTCATAGTCTTCTTGTGCAATATGTACTATGGCCTCATTTAGGGTAACTTCAGAAATGTATTCTTCCAAGCCTTCCTGTTCAAATAAAGTTTTGGCAGAATTGAAATATTCCAGGGCGTCTTTATATTCTTTATTAGTGCTGTGAAAGACACCTTTTATATTATAGGTAATGGCAAGATTATCGTAGTCACTATTCTTGCGTTGAAGTAAAATGGCGTTTTTTAATGCGATATTGGCTTTGTCGTACTCTTCTAATATGAAGAGGAGTTTTGCAATCTTTGTATGTATCCGCCCTTCATTTTCTTCATCATTTATTTGTACTGCAATATCTAGCGCCTTGTTAAGGTTGTCCTTAGCATTGTAGTAATCACCTCTATCACTTTCTAATTTGGCCTGGTCAATGTGGTTTTGCAACCTCATAGCAAGAACATCCTTGTCTTCCATCCCATTGATTTGACCCATGGAAATCGAAGAGAAGCCAACTATAAAAATAAATATGAAATGTTTGATTTGGGACATTTCAAGACACATTTGATGAAACAAATATAATTATTTATTCGACAAAAGTGATGATTTATCCGATAAATTGCAAATTAATTCTAAAATTCTTGCACTGTAGCCTGTTTCGTTGTCGTACCAACCTACAATTTTTACCATATTTCCAATGACCGAAGTCATCTGCGCATCGAAAATACAGGAATGGGAATTTCCTATGATATCAATGGATACAATAGGGTCTTCGGTGTAAGCCAAGATGCCTTTATAATGTCCTTCGGATTCTTGCAGGAAAAGCGCATTTATTTTTTCAATCGTAGTGTCTTGCTTAACATTTATGGTAATATCTGTTAAAGAACCATTAGGAACAGGTACTCTTATGCCGCAACCTCCAATAACGTCTGATAATTTAGGAAAGATTTTAGTGAGAGCCTTTGCCGCACCAGTTGTTGTAGGCACTATGCTCTGTGCAGCAGCTCTAGCACGTCTCAAATCCTTATGAGGCTGGTCGTGCAAACTCTGATCTGTAGTATACGAATGTACTGTGGTTATATAGGCCTGTTTTACGCCAAAATGCCTTTCTACAATGTCGATCATAGGAGCTGCATTATTGGTAGTGCATGAGGCATTTGAAATTATTCTTTCATCACCTGTAATCAAATGATCATTGACGCCCAGTACTATGGTTTTAATATCATCCTCAATTGGTGGTGCCGATAAAACCACATGTTTGGCGCCATTTTTAATATGGTAATCTAAATCTGGCCTATGTTTGAATTTTCCTGTGGATTCAACCACAATGTCCGGCCTAACTAATGCCCAATTAATATTTTTAGGATGGTTGGCACTGAACAAATGTATTTTTTTATCGTTTACGATGAGGTAGTCGCTTCCATAAGAAATAGAGGCATCTAATTTACCATGTATGCTGTCGTATTTAAGAAGGTGTGATAAGGTCCTTGAATCTGCAAGGTCATTAATTCCGACTATTTCAATCCGTTTATCGTTGAGAGCTAATCTGAATATGCGCCGACCAATTCTACCAAAACCATTAATGGCTACCCTGATCATTAATTGATGTGTTTTTGCGCTTTATAGGATGACCTTACCAAAGCACTACTCTCTACATGCCTAAAGCCTAGCTCAAGACCAATTTCTTCATATTCCTTGAATTCATCAGGATTTATGAAGCGCTTAACCGGTAAGTGTTTTTTACTCGGTTGCAAATATTGGCCAATAGTAACCACATCAACATTGTTTTCCCTCAAATCATGAAGCGTTTCTATGACTTCTTCGCGTGTCTCGCCAAGACCAAGCATAATTCCCGACTTTGTTCTGCGCTGACCTTGGTCTTTAAGGTATTTTAAAACGCCCATGCTACGGTCATATTTGGCCTGAATTCGCACTTCGCGCGTTAATCGTCTTACCGTTTCAATATTGTGAGACACAACCTCTGGCGCTACTTCTAAAATGCGGTCTATATGTCGTTCTACACCTTGAAAATCTGGAATTAAAGTCTCTAGCGTTGTTTGAGGATTCATTCTCCTTACGGCCTTCACGGTTTCTGCCCACATGATACTACCCATATCCTTTAGGTCATCGCGGTCTACACTCGTTAAAACCGCGTGCTTTATCTGCATGATTTTAATGGAACGCGCGACTTTTTCTGGCTCATCCCAATCTACGGTTTCAGGTCTTCCTGTTTTAACACCACAAAAACCACAAGAGCGCGTACAGATATTTCCTAAAATCATGAAAGTTGCTGTGCCTTCACCCCAGCATTCACCCATATTTGGACAGCTGCCTGAAGTACAAATCGTGTTTAGGTTGTATTTATCAACAAGCCCTCTAAGTTCTTTATACTTTTTGCCCGTTGGCAATTTAACCCTTAACCACTTTGGTTTTCTTTCTGGTAATATATTTGAAGCTACAGTCGTTTCCATGCAATTTTTCTTTTCGCGTTACAAAGATACGAAGTTAAAATCTAAAAATATCTAAAAGGTGCTAAGGTACCAAGCGCTAAAACCAATAAGAAATAAAATTCCCAGCCATGATAAAACTTTCAGTTTTAAACTCGGTCGCCAAGCAGCAGGTGTGTGTTTGCTGGTAATAAGGAAGTAATTAGCTAAAGCATAGAAAGGTGCGGTTACAAAAGACAAAATCGTCGCGATTTTTATTAAGAGACCCATTTCCGAGGCAAAGGCAAAGAAAATAATTAAGGTTCCAGCAGTGAGAATTACAATCCAAATGAGATAACCGCGTTTTAAAGACCAATTGAGCAAGAGGTTAAGGCTTAGAGACATTGATCGTGGCGAGGCATCTAAGGTAGTAATCGTAGTGCTGAACATCGTTGTAAACGCTGCAATTGCAATAATTAGATAAGACCAATTTCCCAGACTGTTGGTATACGCCTCTATAATCTGATTTGAAAACACTAATGCTTTCGGGCTAAATGTCTCTCCAGAGTTGTACATCACAAAATAGCCAAGACATACAAAGACTACTCCTAAAAAAATGGCACCTAAGAATCCAATATTGAAATCAAAAAGAGCTGAGCGCGGCGTTAACCCAGAAGTCATTTTATGTTTTTCTATGGACCAAAGCGAATGCCAAATGGAGATATCTAAAGGTGCTGGCATCCAACCCATAAATGCGATTAAAAACGCTATTTCAGTCGTTGATTTTGGAAAGACTTGCCTAAAAGATACAGGACCATTAAAGTCCCTAAATGCAAAAATTACAGCGGCTAGTGTACTTAATGACAATAAAACTATAATAATCTTTACGGTCTTATCGAGTGCTCTGTACTTTCCAAAAACTAGGATAACCAAACAGATTAACAATAAGATTATAGTCCATGTTTCCGTGCTGAGGTCAGCCAATAGGGCTGTATTTGAAAAAAGCGTTTTTGCAAGACCTGCAGTCACAATGGTAACGGCTGCCTGAATAGTAAACATCGTTGCTGTACTAAGAACAACATAGCTCAATAAAACCCATTTTCCCAATTTATAATAGCCATGCAGTAAGGTTTCCTTGGTTGCCGCAGCGTAGCGAGGGCCAAACTGAAAAAAAGGATATTTAAAAAAATGAACCAGAAGCAAAGCCCATAAAAGACCCAAACCATAATCTGCACCAGCCCTTGTTGATTGTACGAGGTGGGACACGCCTATGGCTGCAGCGGCAAAAAGAAGCCCTGGACCAAGTTGCCTTAGCCTAACTAGCATTGGATTTAGTAATTATTTCTGCTAGCAACTTTTTTGCACGTAAGAGCTTAACCTTAACATTATTCATAGGCTCATTGAGTTCCTCGCAAATTTCCTTATAACTTAATTCTTGAAAGTATCTCAAATTAATGATTTGTTGGTAATGTGGTTTCAGTTTTTTTATGTCCCTTAGAAGTTTAGCCAAATTCTGATCTGTGATTATTTTATCCTCAGGAGTGGGAGAATCATCAATAATATCAATAAAGTTGTCTTGATTGTCTTTTGAAGTGTTTCTAATGGTTTTCTTCTGTTTTCGAACGAGGTCGATGTGAAGGTTTTTTGAAATGGTAATCAACCAGGTTTTAAAGTTATAGTTCGGGTCGTAAGTGTCTATTTTATCAAAAGCCTTTGAGAACGTCTGAATCGTAATATCTTCTGCATCATTTTCATTTTGGGTACGTTTTAGCTGAAAGGCATAAACATCGTTCCAAAACGTGTCCAAAAGAAAGTTGAATGCTAATTGGTCGTTGTTTTTGGCTTTAATTATGGCTTCTTCTATTTCCAATGTCCAGGTTTAGAGATTAGGTTGGCAATAAATATAACCAATTGAAAAATAACTAAAATTAACTCAAGTAAAGGTGCCAAAACTATGAGATTAAGTTCCTTAAAAGTCTTTGCAGCATACCAAAATGCAGCTAGTTGAACGGTAAACCTTAATGCAATCAAGGAGACTACAAGCTGTGTGTTTTCAATAAAAATAAGTGAAACAGGTATTAAGAGCCAGAATAACAATTGGCTTGAATAAAATACGCTTAATAGCAGTTTATGCCTGGTTTTGTAGAATGTTGCAGTGCTGACATGGCGTCTTTTCTGTAAAAACCAAGACCTAAAGGTTGTTTTGGGTTTAGAAATGGTAAAACTTTCTTGATCTAAACTTACCGCTGTATTTGTTGACGTGGCTATGGCGTTTATAAATAAGTCGTCATCGCCAGACATTAGGCTCATATGACTTGAAAAACCAGAATTGTTAAAGAATAGTTCCTTTCGATAAGCCAAATTTCTTCCTACGCCCATATACGGTTGGCCTAATAAGGTGTATGAGAAATATTGTAGTGCTGTAAAAACGGTTTCAAATCGAATGAGTTGGTTGAGTAGAGATGATTTTTTCTTCGCGTAGCCACCATATCCCAAGACTATCGATCTTTCATTAGAAAATTCAGAGCTCAGAGTACTGAGCCAATTTTGTGAATTTGGTTTGCAATCGGCATCGGTGAAAACTAGAAAATCGTTTGTTGCAGCCTTTATACCTAGCGTTAAAGCATATTTCTTATTTCCCCAAAAGGCTTCAATGGACTTTACGTCAACTACTTTTACATTAGGGTGGGAGGTTTTAAATGAAGTCATGACCTCAAGGGAATCATCCGTAGAGCCATCATTAACCAATACAACTTCAAAATTGGGATGGTTTTGATTTAATAGGGAAGGTAGGTTTTCTTTGAGATTTTTAGCTTCGTTTTTTGCACAGACAATAACGGATAACGCAATATTTTTTTTCTTTTTCTTTTCCTTCTTTTTTGTGGCGAAGGCAAAAAAGAAACTACCGTAAAAAATGATTTGTATACTTACAACGAGAATGAAAACAATGAGCAATGAAAGATTTAAGCTCATTAGTGCTTACTTAAGAATGTTGAGGTTCTTTACAATCCTTAAATTGATCAGGGGTTTTGCCACAAAATCCGCAAGCCTCTCCATCTTGATTTAGCATCGGGTTTTGACTGGCGCAAGTACCAGCAAATTTCCCGTCTTTTTTTGCCCAAATTTTAATGGTTATGCCTGCTATGGCTAAAACTAACAATCCTAAAGTTAAGAGTAATAATTTCATTTAATTACTTAAATTTGGTTACAAAGATACGAGTTTTCATTTACTTTATCTCCCCAAACATGACTTGTCCTTCCTAGTTATTGGAGAAATAAAAATCTTTATTAATTCCTAACTAATTCAATTTTATTATGAAAAAACAATTTGCTGAATTCTTTGGAACCTTCTGGCTTGTATTTGGTGGTTGTGGAAGCGCTATTTATGCAGCTGGAGTGCCAAACTTAGGTATTGGCTTTGCAGGTGTCGCCCTTGCTTTTGGTTTAACAGTTTTAACTATGGCCTATGCGGTTGGCCATATTTCTGGCGGTCATTTTAATCCAGCGGTATCTATTGGTCTTTGGATCGGTGGTAGATTTGAGGCCAAGGATTTGATCGGTTACATTTTGGCGCAAGTTTTAGGCGCTATAGCGGCAGCTGGTGTACTTTACGTCATTGTCACTGGAAAATCTGGACTTGATTCAGTTGGAGGTTTTGCCGCTAACGGATACGGTGAGTTATCGCCAGAAGGCTACAGCCTCATGTCTGCTCTTATTGCTGAGATCGTTCTTACAGCATTTTTCTTGCTGGTTATTCTAGGGAGCACTAATGCAAGGGCGCCAAAGGGTTTTGGGCCTTTGGCTATTGGCTTGGCCTTAACGTTGATTCATTTAATAAGTATACCTATAACCAATACTTCGGTTAATCCTGCGAGATCTTTAAGTCAGGCTATTTTTGCTGAGGGAGCCTACTTATCTCAAGTATGGTTGTTTTGGGTTGCGCCAATTGTTGGTGCCATTATAGGAGGATTAATTCATAAAGCTTTGTTTGAAAAAGAATGATATTGGATTAAATAAAAAATCGGTATCTTTTTTGGATACCGATTTTTTTTATTCGTTAATGAAATGAGTTAATCCTTCTTTAAGGTAATCTCTGCGACTTCAGCGTTCTCTTCATTAGTTTCTTCACCTTTCTTCCCGATTTTAATGCTAAGTGCAAGGGCATCTTCAACATATGGGATTTGTTTTAGTTTTCTGTCCGATTCATCCAAAATACCTAAGTTCACCATACGGTCTTGCAATTCTGCCCAAATTTGATAATGTTGTTCTTCCGGTAATTTGGGTAAAGTAATAACGTCAATCATGGATGTTTTGTCCACAGGATTAATATAGGCAACCGTTTTAAGGTTTTTAGCACGCTCATTTCCGTTTAGGACGTATTTTTTTGCATCAGGGTTGTTGAGTTTCATCAACTGCTCTGAAAGTTCGGCCAGTTTGGAGTTGTTCTTTTCAATATCACTGCGAAGGTCAAAAATCTCATCTACAACGATATTATTTTCTTCGTGCAATGCCATATTCTTTTGATACAGCATAAACGTTGAAAATGCAAAAACAATAGCAGCCGCTGATGCAGCAATGCTGTACCAAGAGATTTTTCTCCTATGAACTAAGTTGATAACTTGTTCTGATTGTGGCTGGTCTATAGCCTTAAGTATTTGTTTAAGGGTGTCCTTAGGAACATCCACTGCTCCGGCTTTTGCAATAATTTCTAAATTCTTTTGAAGATCCTCGTAAGCTTCAGCAGCTTCAGGATAGTTAGAAATAAAAAACTCAACCTCCTTTGTTTCGGCCATAGAGGTTTCTCCAACCAAATATTTATTCAGAAGGCCTGAATTTAAAAAGCTATGTAATTTTGTTTCCATATCTCTAAAGTTTTAAGGGTCATAGACTTTTCTAAGTTCTCGTAACCCAATCTTTAATCTCGATTTTATTGTACCTAGAGGAATACCCAGTTCGTCACTTGCCTCTTGTTGTGTCATGCCCTCAAAAAAAAGAGCCTCTAACACTATTCTGTACTTTTCCTCTAGTCTTCCAACATGCTCCTTGATGTCCATGACATCTTGGTTTAAATTTCCTGTTGGTAATATATATACGTTGGATTTATCGATTTGGACTTCTTTATGGTATCTATTATTAAAACTTCTGAGTTTATCTATGGCGGTGTTACGCGCAATTCTGAAGAGCCAGGTAAATAACTTGGCCTTGGATGGGTCGTATTTTCCAGAATTTCGCCAGACTTTAATAAAGGTTTCCTGTAAGGCGTCTTCTGCAATTTCCTCGTTTTGGGTTATTTTTAATATAACACCATAAAGACTCGATGAGTAATTTTCATAGAGAAGATTGAGTGCGCGTTTATCTCCGTCCTGGAGATAAGCGATGATATGTTCTTCAATTGAGGAAGCGCTCAAAATAGTTGTGTTAAATTTTTTTTAGACCCAGACATCCAAAATAGTGTTTTAATCGTAAATATAATTAAATAGCTTCCATTGGAGCTTTTTAAGGTATTATTTAGAATAATTTTTCTTCTTTTACAGGATTGATTAATAGCATTTTCAAAAAAGTTATTCTAATATAAAAAGTCGCATATATTGCGGCTTTTTTTTATATGATGTTTACTTCCGTTTCAATCCTAATATTAAAAATGCGCAGTACGGTCTTTTGGATTAAAAGGGCCAGATTTAAAATGTCTGTTCCTTTGGCATTCCCATAATTTACTAAAACCAGGGCTTGTTTGTTATGTACGCCATAGTCGCCTAATCGCTTCCCTTTAAAACCAGCTTTTTCTATGAGCCAGCCTGCAGGAACTTTAACTTGCGAATCTGAAACTCGATAGTATGGAATGTCACTAAAATTATTTTGAAGTTTTTCCAGTTGCTCATTGTCTATGATAGGGTTTTTAAAAAAGCTACCACTATTACCTATTTCTTTTGGGTCTGGTAATTTACTTTGCCTTATGGAGATAACGGCATTGGAAATATCCTTAATTTGGGGATTATCAATATGGTTTTTCTTTAACTCGTCCTTAATGGCACCATAATCCGTATTGAGCTTATGGTCTGTTTTTGTGAGCCTAAAACGAACACTTGTAATAATATATTGATCTTTAAGCTCATTTTTAAAGATAGATTCCCTGTAAGCAAACTTACATTGGTCTTTATTAAAAATTCGTTCTTCTTGGGTTTTAATGTTAATAGCTTCACAGCTTACCATAATATCCTTTAGCTCTACACCATAAGCTCCAATATTTTGAATTGGAGCGGTACCTACATTACCAGGTATAAGCGAAAGATTTTCTACACCACCATAGTTATGGTTTATACACCACATTACAAAATGGTGCCAATTTTCGCCTGCCTTGGCTTCAACAATAACATGGGTGTTGTCGCTTTCTATGACCTTTATACCTTTAATATCTATATGTAAAACGAGGGCATCAAGATCCTTAGTGAGTAGCATATTACTGCCGCCACCTAGAACAAATAAAGCGTGTTTAGGGTTTTTGGATAAAACTTGTTTTAATTCATCTTTAGAGGTTATCCTACAATATTCTTTTGCCTTAGCTTCAATACCAAAGGTGTTCAAGTTACGTAGTGAAACATTTTTAAGAATCGTCATTAATCTTGGTATACTTTTAAGGCTTCTGCAATTACCTTGACAGCCGTTTTTAAGCTTTGTTCGTTTAGAACATACGCAATTCTTATTTGGTTTAGACCCACACCTGGTGTGGAATAAAAGCCTGCTGCTGGCGCTACCATTACAGTATTGTTTTCGTAATCAAAAGATTCTAAAAGCCAACGCGCAAAATCATCGGCACTTTTAACAGGAAGCTCAGCTATGCAGTAAAAGGCACCATTTGGTTTGGCAACCTTTACGCCAGGGATTTTTCTTAGTTCTTCTATAAGAACATCGCGTCTTTTTACGTATTCCTCCTTAACGTTGTCAAAGTAGCTTTGTGGTGTTTCAAGAGCGGCTTCAGCAGCAATTTGTGCCAATGTAGGAGGACTAAGACGTGCTTGGGCAAACTTTAGGGCCGTTTGCATAACGGCTTTATTTTTAGATACAAGGTAGCCTATACGTGCGCCACACAAACTGTATCGCTTAGAAACGGAATCTACAACGATAGCGTGTTCTTCCAGGCCTTGTTCCTGTAAGATGGAATAATGGGAGATGCCATCATAGACAAACTCTCGATAGACCTCATCGGCGATAAGAAATAGGTCATGTTTCTTTACCAGAGCCGCAAGTTGTTTTATTTCTTCTTTAGAATAAAGATACCCTGTTGGATTTCCTGGATTACAAATTAAAATAGCCTTGGTCTTCGGTGTAATAAGCTTTTCGAATTCAGCGATAGGTGGTAAGGCAAAGTTGTCCTCTATTTTGGATATTACAGGCACAATATTTACACCAGATGCGGTAGAAAACCCATTATAATTAGCATAGAAGGGTTCAGGAATGATTATTTCATCATCTTCGTCCATAATGCTTCCAAAGGCAAATAGCAACGCCTCGCTACCTCCTGTGGTAACAATAATGTCGTTGTGCGTTACTTCGATATTATTCTTATGATAGTAAAGAGCTATCTTTTTTCTGTAGTCTTCTGCACCTTCTGATCTAGAATAGGCCAGGACATCCAATGAGTGAATTTTTACGGCATCAAGTGCTACGGTAGGACTTTTAATATCGGGTTGTCCAATATTTAGATAATAGACCGTTTTCCCCTGTTTATTAGCTTCCTCTGCATAAGGAACTAACTTTCTTATAGGAGATTCTGGCATTTTTAAACCTTTTTTTGAAATTGACGGCATCTGTTTTAGGTTTCTGAGGTGATGTAATTCTTAAAGTTTCATTAAAAATGGAAGATGCGCTTAAGAGTACTCTTAAGATTTGTATCTTCTTTAGTGCAAAAATAAATGAAATTGTACACGCGAAATATTATCCTTTTGTTTTTTATCATTAATTATGGTTTTGGGCAGGCGCAAGACAGTTTCTACTTTGAGAAGAATAAAAGCGATAAAATTGATTTTGAACTTATTGGGAACCTTATAATAATCCCTCTCGAAATTAACAATGTTTCACTTTCTTTTGTGCTGGATACCGGAGTGAGCAAACCTATACTCTTTAATATTAAGGAAACCGATACCATAGGATTAAAGAACATTGAAACTTTTTTTCTCTATGGTTTAGGAGGTAACGGAAAGTTAGAAGCACTGAAATCAACAGGAAATGCGTTTAGATTTGGTGATATAACCTTATTTAATAGGGATTTATTTGTGGTCTATGACGAGGACATAAATTTCACCCCGCGTTTGGGTGTTTTGGTTCATGGAATCATTGGTTACGACATTTTTAAAAACTTTATCGTTGAGATTAATTACACGTCTAAATTTATACGACTTCACAAGCCAGATACCTTTAAGCCGAAGCGCAGTAGAAGATGGGTTACGTTGCCCTTGGAGATAAATAATAAGAAACCCTATCTCGATGCAAAAGTAGTGCTATCGGATATGGGTAAAAAGGTTAAACTGCTTTTAGATACTGGTAGTAGCGACGCGGTTTGGCTTTTTGAAGATAAGGAAAAGGGCATCTCTCCTGAAAAGGAATTAGTGTTCAGGGATTATTTAGGTAAAGGTTTGAGTGGTTCTGTTTACGGCCAAAGATCAAAACTAAAAAGATTCAAAATAGGAGAATTTGAATTAGAGCGGGTGAATGTGGCTTTTCCCGATTCTGCCTCCGTTGATAAGACAAAAATAGTCAAGGAAAGAAGTGGCTCGCTAGGAGGTGATATCCTTAAGCGGTTCAACTGTTTTATAGATTATACCAACTCAAAAATTCACCTTAAAAGGAATCGTTATTTTAAAGAGCCGTTTACTTATAACAATAGCGGTATTGTTCTTGAACATAACGGAATCATGTTTGTTAAGGAAGAAATTAATATACCTGTAAAGGCTTATGGACGGTCCAGTGAGGGAGCGATTAGTATAAATCAGTATGTTAACTATATGACCACTGTTAAACCTGCCTATGAGATAGTGGAAGTGCGCAAGTCTTCAAATGCTTACGCAGTTGGCTTAAGAAAAGGAGATGTTCTTATTAGTGTAAACGGTAAAAAAGCCTACGAGTACAAGCTTTCAGACATTAATGAATTATTACACGGTAGGACAGGCAAGACCATTAAAATACAAGTTGACCGCTATGGTTTAAAAAAGTCCTTTAAGTTTGAATTGGACAATGTCTTTACAAAAAAGGAGCCCTCTGTGAATTAAAGGACTCCTTTTTTCTAATTTATATGTGTATGCGAACTTCTTTATTGCTCAATCATACTTTTTGATTTTTTCTCCAATACGCTCGTTTTATTTGGGTCTACCACCAAGCCTTTTATTTTTAAGGCTACCGTAGGTGTATCTGCGTTAGAAAAAACGGTAATTGTTTTTCTTATAGGATTCACACGATTGGTGTCGTACTTTACCTGAATTTCACCAGTTTCACCAGGCATAATAGGACCTTCTGGCTTTTTAGGAACTGTACATCCGCATGTGGATTTTACGTTAGAGATCACCAAAGGGGCGTTTCCAGTATTTGTAAATTCAAATACACGCACACCGTCGGCACCTTTTTCAATGGTTCCGTAATCAATGACCTTAGTCTTAAATTCTATTTTAGCTACTTTCTCTTGTGCATAAACCCCAATAGATAAAAGGCTTACAAATAATACTGCTATTAAATTTTTCATCATGATAAATTTCATATTACAATGTTAAAACTACTTACTTTTTCTATGCCATCAAAATTAATTAGACGTATGGTACATTATTTAACATCGCTGCACCTAATAAAAATACGTTTCATTAGTGATTTAGTTTCTCAAAAAGAGAAATATAAGTACTTTTGTCATCCATTTAGCAAAAATAATACCAAAATATGGAAATCCCGTCCAAATATAAGGCTCAGACTGTAGAAGGCAAATGGTACAAATACTGGATGGACAACGGCTATTTTTATTCCAAACCAGATGATAGGGAGCCTTATACAATTGTAATTCCTCCACCAAATGTTACAGGAGTTTTGCACATGGGCCACATGTTAAATAATACCATTCAAGATGTGTTGGTAAGACGTGCGCGCCTATTGGGTAAGAATGCATGTTGGGTTCCTGGAACGGATCATGCATCTATCGCAACAGAAGCTAAGGTGGTTGCTAAACTAAAGGAGGAGGGAATCCATAAAAATGATTTGTCTCGAGAAGAGTTTTTAGAGCATGCCTGGGCTTGGAAGGAAGAATATGGAGGCGTTATTTTAGATCAGCTTAAAAAACTTGGATGTTCTTGCGATTGGAATAGAACAAAATTCACTTTGGATGACGATATGTCAGAATCGGTAATCAAGGTGTTTGTGGATTTATACAAGAAAGGGCTGATTTACCGTGGCTACAGAATGGTCAATTGGGATCCAGAGGCTAAAACCACACTTTCAGATGAAGAAGTAGAATATGTTGAGAAGCAAGGTAAGCTCTATTATATCAATTATAAGATTCAAGGTTCTGATGATGTTTTGACCATTGCAACTACAAGACCGGAAACATTATTGGGCGATACAGCCATTTGTATCAATCCAACTGATGAGAGACATACAAATCTTAAGGGTAAAAAAGCAATAGTGCCTGTTTGCAATAGGGTAGTACCAATTATTGAAGATGACTATGTAGATTTAGAATTTGGAACCGGATGTCTTAAGGTTACCCCTGCACATGATGAAAATGATAAGGAATTAGGCTCTAAGCACGATTTAGAAGTAATAGATATTTTTAATGACGACGCTACACTCAATTCGTATGGACTCCACTATGAGGGTAAAGATCGATTTGAGGTACGAAAGGAAATAGTTAGGGAATTAGAGGAGTTGGGTGCCTTATTAAAAGTTGAGGACTACACGAATAGAGTAGGCATTTCTGAGCGCACCAAAGCCATTATTGAACCGAGGCTGAGTGATCAATGGTTCCTTAAAATGGAAGATTTGGTTAAGCCAGCCATTGCCGCAGTTTTAGAAACAGGAGCAATTAAATTGTTTCCAAAAAAGTTTGAGAATACGTACAGGCATTGGATGGAAAACATACGCGACTGGAATATTTCCCGTCAGTTGGTTTGGGGTCAACGAATTCCGGCTTACTATTATGGCGATGCTAAAGAGGATTTTGTCGTTGCCGAAACTGCTGCGGAAGCCCTCGAGAAAGCCAAAGAAGCAACATCAAATCAAAATTTGAAATTGTCTGATTTAAGGCAAGAGTCAGACGTTTTAGATACTTGGTTTTCATCTTGGCTATGGCCAATTAGTGTTTTTGATGGTATAAGAAATCCAGAGAATGAAGAAATAAGTTATTACTACCCTACAAATGACTTGGTTACCGGTCCTGATATACTGTTTTTTTGGGTGGCTCGGATGATTATTGCTGGTTACGAATTCAGGGATGAAAAGCCTTTTGAAAATGTTTATCTCACAGGTTTGGTTAGAGATAAGCAGCGTCGTAAAATGTCTAAATCCCTTGGCAATTCACCAGATGCCCTTAAGCTTATTGATGATTATGGAGCTGATGGTGTCAGGGTAGGCCTTTTACTAAGTTCTGCTGCGGGTAATGATTTGTTGTTTGACGAAGCACTTTGCCAACAAGGAAAGCAGTTTGCCAATAAAATATGGAACGCTTTTAGATTGGTCAATGGATGGGAAGTTGATGAAGCTTTAAAGCAACCTCAAAGCAGTAAGATAGCGCTAGAATGGTTTTCCTCAAAATTTCAAGCTGTCCTTGAAGACATAGAGGACCATTTTTCCAAATATAGATTGAGCGATGCCTTAATGGCTATTTATAAGTTGGTCTGGGATGATTTTGCTTCCTGGTTATTGGAGATTGTAAAGCCTGGCTATCAGCAACCCATCGACAGTAAAACCATGGCAGAATTGAGACTGCTGTTTGAAGATGTTTTAAAGTTGTTACATCCTTTTATGCCATTTATTACAGAAGAAATTTGGCAGTATATGGATGTGCGAAGTGCTGATCAGGCCTTAATAATAAGCAACTGGCCAAAGAGCAGACCAAAACAGTTGGATTTAATCGCTGGTTTTGATTTTGCCGCTGAGGTTGTATCAGGCATCAGAACCATTCGAAAAGAAAAAAATATTTCATTTAAGGAAGCGCTAGACCTAAAGGTTGTAAATACAGAAAATGTACCATCAACCTTCGATGAGGTTATTTGTAAGCTTGGAAATGTAAATGATTTGGAATATATCACCGATGCCTTAGAAGGAGCTTTAACCTTTAGGGTAAAGGCCAATGAATATTATATTCCTATGGCGGGAAGTATTGATGTTGAGGCAGAAATAAGTAAACTAAAAGATGAACTAAGCTACACCGAAGGGTTTTTAAATTCTGTGCGTAAAAAACTTTCTAATGAGCGATTTGTAAATAATGCTCCCGAGAAGGTTGTAGCCATTGAGAAAAAGAAGGAAGCCGATGCGCTGGCTAAAATCGAAACGCTAAAGAGCAGTTTGGATAGTCTTAAGAATTAAAAAAAATTATTTGTAAGAGAAGAAAATATAGTAACAATCAAATTTTTATTAACCATAAATTTCATTTATACATATCATAAAAAACATATATAAAATTATATGAAAAATGATATGCATCTTTGTAATTGTAAACAACAACCCTATGACAAAAATCACAGTAGCGAAGGGCGATGGTATCGGCCCAGAAATTATGGATGCCACATTACGTATTTTAGAAGCAGCTGGAGCACAATTAGACATCGACGAGATTGAAGTTGGAGAAAAAGTCTATTTAGCTGGTAATACTGCAGGTATATCTGATGAAGCCTGGGAAACTATTAGACGTAACAAAATTTTTCTTAAAGCACCGATTACAACACCTCAAGGTGGCGGTTACAAAAGTTTAAATGTAACCACACGTAAAACCTTAGGGCTTTTTGCCAATGTAAGACCTTGTAAAAGTTTGCACCCTTATATAGCTACAAAGCACCCAGAAATGGATGTAGTTATTGTAAGAGAAAACGAAGAGGATTTATATGCAGGTATTGAGCATCAACAGACAGATGAGGTTGTTCAGTGTTTAAAATTAATAAGCCGACCAGGTTGTGAAAAGATAATCACCTATGCCTTTGAGTATGCAAAGAAGTTTGGCAGAAAGAAAGTAACCTGTTTCACTAAAGATAACATTATGAAGCAAACGGATGGTTTGTTCCATAAGGTATTTGATGAAATTGCAGCTAAATATCCAGACATTGAGAATGAGCACTGGATTGTTGATATAGGAGCGGCAAAATTAGCGGATTCTCCAGAAGTATTTGATGTTATCGTAATGCCTAACCTCTACGGAGATGTCCTTTCAGACGTAGCGGCACAGATAACAGGTTCTGTAGGTTTGGCAGGATCCTCTAACATAGGACATGATCACGCCATGTTTGAAGCCATTCACGGTTCAGCTCCTAGAAGAGCAGGGCAGAATATGGCAAACCCTTCTGGTTTAATTCAAGGTGCTATTTTAATGTTACAGCATATTGGCCAATCAGATATTGCGGCTAAAGTTCAGAATGCATGGTTAAAAACCATGGAAGATGGTATTCATACTTACGATGTGTACGACGAGAAAGTGAGTACCAAGAAAGTAGGTACCAAGGAATTTGCAGATGCTGTTATTGCTAACCTAGGTCAGGTGCCAAAGCATCTTAAAAAGGTTGAATTTAAAAATACAGGAGCTATAGAAATCCCTAAACATACGCGACGACCAAGAGCTGAGAAGGTGTTGGTTGGTGTAGACGTATTCGTGGATTGGGAAGGGACTGATCCTGATATAATAGGAGAAAAACTCCAAAAAATGAATACCGACGTGTTGCACCTCACTATGATAACCAATAGAGGTGTGAAAGTTTGGCCTAATGGTTTTGACGAGACCTTCTGTACAGACCATTGGCGTTGTCGCTTTAGTGCAAAGGATGGAAAAGCACCAACTAAGGCTGATATCATTGAGGTATTAACAAAGGCTGAGGAGAACGGAATCGATGCCATCAAAACAGAAAACCTATATACGTTTGATGGTGTGAGAGGTTACTCTCTTGGTCAAGGTCAATAGGCCTTTAACAGATTGAAATACATTTACATCCCAAGTGTTTGGGTTAGTTAAGTAGTTACGCTTGGGATGTAAATAAAATATAAAGACACCATGATAGTGGTAGACGCAGGATTGGTAAATTTTTTCATAGGTTGTTACATACTAATTATCCTGCTGCTGTGTATCGTTGTGCTTAGATCACAGATAAATCGTAAAGATAAAGTAATTTGGTTAGTATTATTACTGTGTTTGCCCGTTTTTGGTGTCTTTTTTTATCTTATTGCGAGCACATTTGGCGCCACAAAGGTGTTTTCAAAGTAAAGAAGAAAT
Organism: uncultured Flavobacteriaceae bacterium; assembly: GCA_964524415.1. Classification (GTDB taxonomy): domain Bacteria; phylum Bacteroidota; class Bacteroidia; order Flavobacteriales; family Flavobacteriaceae; genus Winogradskyella. Next base: position 12,214 of record CAZGDG010000017.1, on the reverse strand, counting down.
CACTCTTATTACCATTCATTAATCTTATTGCTGTCTAACTTCACAAAAATAAACAGCAAAATCGTGAAGCCCCAAAGTCCTGAACCACCATAACTGAAAAACGGAAGGGGAATACCTACTGTGGGTATTAAACCCATTACCATGCCAACGTTTATTGTAAAATGTAAAAAGAAAATAGAGGCAACGCCATAGCCATAAACTCTGCTGAATTGAGATTTTTGGGCTTCAGCCAAATACAGTATGCGTATAATTAGAGCCACAAACAAGATCACCACAAAACTGCTGCCAAGAAAACCCCATTCTTCACCAACCGTACTAAAGATATAGTCGGTTTCCTGCTCCGGAACAAATTTACCAGTTGTCCTTGTACCTTGCAGAAAACCTTTTCCAGTTATGCCGCCTGAACTAATAGCTTGCTCCGACTGAATAAGATTGTAAGCTTCGGCTTTTTTCATCTTTTCCAATTTAATAGGGTCTTTTTCCAATCGTAACCACAAGCTAATCCTATTTTGTTGGTGAGGTTTTAATACATGTTGATAAAACAGTTTGACACCAAAAGAAAATCCAATGGCCAAAAGCAACACAAGAATATATTGAAGCACAGAGCTTCTTTTCTTTCGTCTCAGTAAGTACCGCGATAGCAAAACAGCAGCAGCAATAAGCACTGTAATTGTTACGCCTAACTTTAAAGATAACACAGCAAGAAAAATTAAGGATAAGGCTACGACAAGGTACACTTGCTGGAGTCCCTCACGGTAGAATACAAAAAAGAATGCCAAATACACTATCGTACTTCCGGCATCATTTTGAAGGAGGATGAGCAATGCCGGAATAACAATTATGGCGGCAACCCTTAGCTGGTCCTTAAGGGTTTTCATGTTAGTTTGGATGTCACTAATGTATTTTGCAACAGCTAATGCTGTGGCAAACTTTGCAAACTCGCTGGGTTGAATGGTCATACTTCCTATACCATACCATGACCTAGCGCCGTTGATTTCCTTTCCAAATACAAATAGACCCAAAAGCGCAAGAATGGCGATGAGATAGATAATACTGGCAAAACGTTCATAGAATTTGGCCTCGAGGGACAAGATTAGGATAATCAAAATCAATGATAATCCCATAAATATGAGTTGCTTGCCATATAATTGTGACGTGTCAAAGTAGTTTGTAATCTCACCAACATGCGAAGCAGACAGTATATTGAGATAACCAAAGGCTACGAGAAGTACATACAAGAGGATAATAATCCAATCAAATTGAAAGCGTCTTTGGTTTTCTCTATACATTAAAACGGAATAATTTTAATCTATGGTTGCGTAATTTTCAATAACCTGTAATTGAGTTTCACCATTAATTTTAAAAGGTTCACCCGAATAGGGTTTCGCGTATTCATTCTCTAGGCTGTGGGTAAAAATCCATCTTTCCAAGTCTTTGCGGGTCGTTTCGCCCTTAATATATTTTTCTATCATTAAACTGGCCATTTTTCCAGCAAAACGACTGCCCCAATAACCATTCTCTACAAAAACAGCAATAGCAATAGTGGGATTATCTTTAGGAGCAAAAGCCACAAAAATGGAGTGATCCGTTAATTGTGTTTTAACACCATCAATTTTTATGAAATTCTCAGCCGTACCTGTTTTACCACAGATATCAATTCCAGGTATTCTCAGTGTGCTAGCGGTACCTTCATTATAAACATCAAACATACCTTGTATTACAGGTTCAAAATGTTCCTTATCTATGGAAGTATATTTAGGAAGTTTGAATTTACTAGGAATTGTGTCCCCTTCGATATCTTTAATGATGTGTGGCGTGTAATAATAGCCTCTGTTTCCTATCGCAGCTGCCATATTAGCCAATTGAATAGGTGTAGCTTCTACTTCACCTTGACCTATGGCATTTGAGACGATATAGGTTGAGGCCCAACGATCATCGCCATAGGCACGATCGTAATAGTCGCCATCAGGAATGCGTCCAGGTCTCCCAACAGGTAAGTCGTTATTAAGAAAATCACCTAGACCAAAGCTCTTGGCATGATTGGCCCAAACATTCACACCATCTCCAGCGTCATCATATTTTTCAATAATGCGTCGATAAACATTAACAAAATAGGCATTGCACGATTGGGAAATACCCTGATTCATATTAACAGGACTTTTATGGTGGTGGCATCCTGTTAATTTTCGACTTCCATAGTAGTAGCCCATACGACAAGAAAACCTATCATTAGTGTCAACTACACCTTCTTGAAGGCCAATTAGGGCATTAATGACCTTGAAGGGCGAACCTGGAGGATATTGAGCCTGAAGGCCTCTATCGTAGGTGGGCATATTAATAGTGTCCCTAAATAATCGGGAGAAATTTTTATTGCGCTCCCTACCTACCAATAAATTTGGATTATAGCTGGGACCTGTAACCATGGCTAAAATTTCACCACTACTCGGTTCCAGCGCTACGATGCCTCCTCGCTTATGTTTCATAAGTAATTCGCCATAAGCTTGAAGCTCAGAATCTATGGTTATGGTAATATCCTTTCCTGGTTTTGGTAAAGTATCGAATTGCCCATTTTTATAGGGCCCAATATTTTTATTAAACCGATCCTTTTGTATAAAGTTAATTCCCTTAGTTCCTCTGAGGGTTTTTTCATAAGATTTTTCTATCCCTTGCTTTCCAATAAGGTCACCCATTTTATAATAGGAATCTCTGTTTATATCGCGCTGTCCTACTTCGCCCAAATCGCCCAAAACATTGGCGCCAATGTTTGTTTGGTAGGCTCGCATTGACCTTTTTTGGATATAGAAACCTTCGTACTTCCACATAACTTCCTGTAGAACGGCATAATCTTCCTTGGATAATTGAGGTACAAAGGGAGAAGGTAATCGAGGTGAATAATTAATTGCCTTTTGGAGTTTTTCTTCATAGGTATCAACGTCAATACCCAATAAAACACAAAACTCTTGTATTTCTAATGAATCCAAGGGTTCAATTTCCCTTGGAATAACCATGACATCGTAGGAGGGCTGATTGGCCACCAATAGTTCTCCGTTTCTGTCATAAACATAGCCACGTTTAGGATAGTTATATTCCTTTCGAATAGCCGTATCCTCTAAGATGCTATAAGATGCGCCATGGTACACCTGTAGATAGAATAAACGTGCTAAGAATACAAGTCCTACTAAAATGGTTGTTGATAAAAGTAATAACTTCCTCATTTACGGTTTTGACTAAACAAAATTATTATAAGTATGGCTACTATTGTAGTGAATATACTTGAAAATAATGTCTTTTTTAGTATTAACCATATGCTACTGATGTTAAAAATCTCTAAGGAGAAGAGCATAAGATGGTGGATAACCGTGCCAATGGCCACATAGCTTATGAGACTGCCAATTTCTAAATTATTGAATTTAACACTTTGATGTTCATAGAGCATTCCAAAGGAGAACTTTAGAAGTACTGGTCTACTGTAGGCCAATAAAACAGATGATGCAGCATGGACACCTCCAGAATCCAAAAACGTGTCTATGGTCATTCCTAAAAGAAAGCTGACCAAAAGTAGCATAAGCCGATTGTCTTTTATTGGAAATAAGAAAATGAAAATAATGTAGATATAGGGATTGATGTAGCCCAAAAAATTGATGTTATTAAAAATGGCAACCTGAGCCAAGACCAACATAATAAACTGGACAATATGTAAACCTAGTGCGCTATTCATTAAGCTTATCCTCTAATTGTTTGATCTCCTCTCTTTCAGTATTTTCAATGATGTAAACCTTGCCTATATTGGTCATGTCATTAAAAAGTCTAACGTCTATGGTATAGGTGTCTCCACCAATATCGGTCGTGAAATTTTCAACCGTTCCAATTTGTATGCCCTTAGGGAAAATAGCAGATTGGCCACCTGATACAATGGTGTCGCCAACTTTTACGGGTGCGAATTTTGACACGTCTATGAGTTGCATGATGTCTGGCGATGCGCCATTCCAAGTTAAGGACCCAAAGTGGTTTGTAGCTTTTAATTTCGCGTTAATTCTACTCTTTTTATTTAGTATGGAAAGCACTGTTGAATACCCATTACTGGTATTATCGATGATTCCAATAATGCCTTTAGGGTGTATAACACCGAAATCTCTTTTGATGCCGTCTTTATTGCCTTTGTTTAAAGTGAGGTAGTTATTGGTTAAAGAATAGCTGTTTTTATAAACTTCTGCTGAGGTGATGCGATATTTTTTACCATCTAAAATAGAATCCTTCGTCCCTGTAGCTAAAGATTCTTTTGAATTAAACAATACTTCCTTGAGACGCTTATTTTCTTCAATAAGGAGTTCATTTTCTTGTTTGAGGGAAAAATATTGATCTACAGAATTTATAGTGCCGTAAATGCCACCAGTAACAGCATTGGCTGAATTAATAAATCTACTTCTATGATAAGAGTGGGATTGTATGGTTAGCGCTAACGAAATTCCAAATAGCAACAAAAACAATAGAAACGTTTTGTTTCGTATTACAAAGTTTATGATTTGTTGCATTAATTAGAATTATTTAATCAATACGCTTTTGTATTTAGGTAAATTCTTTAAGACAATTCCGGTACCTCTTACAACGGCACGTAATGGATCTTCAGCAATGTAAACCGGTAAATCTGTTTTTTGAGATAAACGCTTGTCTAGTCCACGTAGCATAGAACCACCACCTGCAAGGTAGATACCCGTATTATAGATATCCGCTGCGAGTTCTGGGGGCGTTTGGGATAGGGTTTCCATCACGGAGTCCTCAATACGGAGTATGGATTTATCAAGTGCTTTTGCAATTTCCCTGTAGGATATCTGCACTTGTTTTGGTTTTCCGGTGAGTAAGTCGCGCCCTTGAACACTCATGTCTTCTGGCGGTAATTCCAAATCCTCTGTAGCAGCACCAATCTTTATTTTTATTTTTTCTGCAGTACGATCGCCAACATATAAGTTGTGCTGCGTGCGCATATAATAAATGATATCATTTGTAAAGACATCTCCAGCAACTTTTACCGATTTATCACAGACAATACCACCAAGTGCAATAACGGCGATTTCCGTAGTTCCACCACCGATATCTACAATCATGTTACCTTTTGGTTGCATAATGTCTACTCCAATACCAATAGCTGCAGCCATGGGTTCGTGGATCAAATAGACTTCCTTGCCATTAACGCGTTCACAGGATTCTTTAACAGCGCGCATCTCTACTTCTGTAATACCTGATGGAATACAAACAACCATTCTAAGGGCAGGGTTAAAGAATTTCTTGCGCAACGCAGGTATGTTTTTTATAAACATACTTATCATTTGTTCTGATGCGTCAAAATCGGCAATAACGCCATCTTTCAAAGGACGAATGGTTTTAATATTTTCATGGGTCTTTCCCTGCATCATATTGGCTTCCTTGCCAACAGCGATTATCTTGCCGCTAATTCTATCCCTAGCCACAATTGATGGGTTGTCTACAACAACTTTATCGTTATGGATAATAAGGGTATTTGCCGTTCCTAAGTCTATGGCTATTTCTTCGGTTAAGAAATCAAAAAATCCCATGCGCTATTAATAATTATTGGGGTTACTTCTATTGGTCTTTTATGACATTATGTAAATGTAATCAATTATACGATAAATCTTCTATTCTAGATGTTTATTGGGTTGCTTTTATTAAAAAAAGATACAGCATTTAAATTTTGAAATCCGCAGTATTAATGTTTAAAATGTCTTGTTCCGGTGAAAACCATGGCTAAATCATGTTCATTACAATAATCAATGCTAAGCTGGTCTTTAATAGAACCACCTGGCTGTATAACGGCTTTAATACCTGCGTTATGTGCAATCTCAACACAATCTGGAAACGGAAAGAAGGCATCGCTTGCCATTACCGCGCCATTTAAATCAAACTCAAAGGATTTGGCTTTATGTATGGCTTGATTAAGCGCATCAACGCGGCTGGTCTGTCCGGTTCCACTTGCACAAAGTTGTTTGTTCTTTGCCAAAACAATGGTGTTGGATTTAGTATGCTTACATATTTTGGAAGCAAAGATTAAATCATCCAGTTCTGCATCTGAAGGATTGGAATTGGTTACACTTGTTAAATCTTCTTTACTATCCGTTTTGCTATCCTTATCTTGTACTAGCATACCGTTAAGACATGTGCGTATTGTGGTGTCTGCTAACGTTACGTCTTTTAATTCTAAAATAATTCTATTCTTTTTGCCTTTGAGGATTTCTAAAGCATCTTCATTAAAGGATGGCGCAATTACAACTTCGCAGAATAGCTTATGGATTTCTTCAGCAGTTGATTTGTCAATTTCCGAATTGCTAATTAATATGCCACCAAACGCAGAAACGGGATCACCTGCCAAAGCGTCTACATAGGCTTCGTATACCGTTTTGCGCTGGGCAAAACCACAGGCATTATTATGCTTCAAAATGGCAAACGTGGGATCTTCATTTTTAAATTCCAGAATTAGATTAACGGCAGCATCTACATCTAAAAGATTGTTATAACTGAGTTCCTTACCATGAAGTTTGTTGAACATTGCATCAAAATCACCAAAGAAAAATCCTTTTTGGTGTGGATTTTCACCATAGCGTAACACTTTTCCTTTGGTTTCGCTCACTTTCAACACTGGAATTTCTTCTGTTTGGTTAAAATAGTTGAAAATTGCAGTATCATAATGTGAGGACACATTAAAGGCTTTAGCTGCAAAGTGTTTTCTATCATCTAGAGACGTTTTACCGTCCTTATCATTTAGTAGCTCTAAGAAACTTGAATAGTCATCAACCGAAGACACGCAAACGACATCGGCATAATTTTTAGCGGCTGCTCTGATTAATGATATGCCGCCTATGTCTATTTTCTCAATGATATCTTGATGGTTAGCTCCGGATGCTACGGTGTTCTCAAAAGGATAAAGGTCTACTATGACCAAATCAATTTGAGGAATTTCAAATTCAGCTAACTCAGCAATGTCGCTCTGATTTTCCTGACGATTTAATATGCCTCCAAAAACTTTGGGATGCAAGGTTTTTACACGGCCACCGAGAATTGAAGGGTAGGATGTTACATCTTCTACTGGGACTACATCGATACCCAAGTCCTTTATGAATTTTTCCGTTCCTCCCGTAGAATATATAGTTACATTTAATTCGTTTAGCTTTTTAACTATTGGTTCTAACCCATCTTTACTAAAGACTGAAATTAGTGCGGAGGAAATGGTTTTATTGCTCATAATTTTAGGTTGTGTTTTTAATGCGGCAAAAATACGCATATTACCTATGAAAACATTGGGCTTAAAGTGAGTTTGTTAAAGTTTTTTGTAACAATGAATTGTTGACAACGTCTAACCAAAGAACTCCAGTAAAGGGATATCTGCATGCTAGTCTACCTAAGATTATTAAAAGAAAGTTTTTCTTTTGCGATAACAGCGCTGAATAACAATAAACTCAGGACTTTTCTGTCGCTTTTAGGCGTAACAGTAGGTATTTTTTCCATAATAGCTGTGCTCGCTGCTGTAGATTCATTGGATAGAAGTATCAGGGAAAACTTGGATGGTATTGATACCAATACCATATACATCATGAACATCTCTTTTGGGCCTACTGATGTCCCCAAATGGAAGCGGGATAATTTTGACCCTATTTCCTATGACGACTACAATTTTGTTAGGAAAAATATATCCGATATTGAGGCTTCTGCTTACAGTATTTTTGGTCTAAGGGAAACGGTTAGATACCAAGCGGAAACCTTAGGAGGTGTTAACGTAGCAGCGGTAACACATGGTATTTATGACATAGAACGACTTAAATTGGGCAAGGGGCGGTTTTACACCGAGGTAGAATCAGAGACAGGGTCGCCCGTAGTGGTCATAGGCTATCGTTTAGCTGAAAATCTTTTTGGCAAGGCAGAACCTTTGGGAAAGGAACTACGAATTTTTGGAAGAAAACTAAAGGTTATTGGCGTTTTGGAAAAATACGGTGACGGGATTGGAGACTCACCAGATGATACTGTTTATCTGCCGGTTAATTTTGTACGTGGCATAAGAAATACGGGGAAAAATGGCTATCCTACAGCCATTGTTATAAAACCAAAATCAGATGTAGATATTGATGCGTTTGAAGGCTTATTAACCCAGAAATTTAGAATACATCGCGGCGTTAAAGCTGGCGAGATAAGCGATTTTTTTCTATCCAAACTTTCGGGCTTTGTCAATTTAATCGATGGTATAATTTCTACCATGAATGCCATTGGGTGGATGCTCAGCGGATTTTCATTACTTGTTGGGGGCTTTGGTATTGCCAACATTATGTTTGTGAGTGTTAAGGAACGAACTAATATTATTGGAATTCAAAAATCCTTGGGTGCTAAGAATAAATTTATTCTTTTTCAATTTCTTTTTGAAGCGGTAATTCTTGCACTTCTTGGCGGGCTAGTTGGTCTTGGATTGGTTTACCTGATAACGGTATTAGTAAATCTAACTATAGAGGATTTTACTTTTGTTCTGTCCTTTACTAACATCGCTATAGCAATTGGCATTTCTAGTTTAATTGGATTAATTTCTGGTGTTATTCCAGCTTTGTCGGCATCTCGCCTCGATCCTGTAGAGGCCATTAGAACCGGAATGTAATTATAATTTCAATTTAAGTTTTTTTAACAGATTTCTCTTGTAAACCAATTATCTTTAGCCTTCATAATTGGCACTATGCTGGTATATATTCGTTTATTGAAAGAAAGCTTTTCTTTTGCTTTTAGTGCTCTGGCTAATAACAAGCTCAGAACATTTCTGTCATTGCTAGGAGTTACCATTGGTATATTTTCAATCATTGCCGTTTTAGCCGCTGTAGATTCGCTAGATAAAAATATTAAAGACCAGCTAAGTGCCTTGGATAGCAATACGATGTATCTATCTAACTTTAGTTTTGGACCCACAGAGGTGCCGCGCTGGAAATGGCAAACTTTTGACAAAATATCTTACACAGAGTATAAGTATTTACAGGAGTCCTTATCACAAGTTGAAGAAATGGCCTATCAACTTTTTGTGCCTAGAGAGAGTATTAGATACGAATCCGAATTGATTCAAAGCGTAAATACAGTCGTGGTTTCTAGCGAGTTTTCAGATATTCAGCGGTTGGAGTTCGAAAAGGGCCGCTTTTACAATGAAATGGAATCTAATGCTGGAAGAGCGGTGGTGGTTATTGGTTCTGAAATTGCAAAGAATCTGTTTGGAGACATTGATCCCATAGGTAAAAAGGTGAGGCTTTATGGTCAAAAATTTACGGTAATCGGCGTAGTAAAAAAGGAAGGGTCCGGACTTTTTGGCGACAGCAATGATATTTCAATCTTCTTACCATCAAATTTTGTGAGAACCCGATATGGCGAAAACGTGTCATCCATGATTCCAGTAGTTATTATCAAACCAAAATCTGGTGTTGATTCCGATGAGGTAGAGGCAGAATTAGTGCAGTTACTGAGAAATAAGCGCGGCATTAAACCTGATGAAATCAATACGTTCTTTATTAGTGTGGTTGAAGGTCTTCAAAGCTTTATCGATGGTATTATTGCGAGCATGAACACCATCGGATGGGTGATTAGCCTTTTTTCTTTACTGGTAGGAGGTTTCGGAATTGCCAATATTATGTTTGTTAGTGTCAAGGAGCGCACCAATATTATAGGTATTCAGAAGTCCTTGGGCGCAAAAAATAAATTTATTTTATTTCAATTTTTATTTGAAGCGGTTATTCTGGCTGTTGTTGGGGGGATTGTGGGTCTTGTGATGGTGTGGTTTGGTACTCTCATCGCCTCAGGACTTACAGAGGACTTTGAATTTGTACTATCTTTTAAAAATATGCTTATTGGATTTTCGATATCCTCGTTTATAGGATTGATTTCGGGCGTTGTTCCAGCTATTTCAGCATCTAGGCTAGATCCCGTTGAAGCCATAAGAACTGGTATCTAATCAATAAATATACGTTTCTACGGGAATAATGGTAGCTACTTTTTTACAGACATATTCCAAAAAACGTTCGTCTTGCTCCGTAAATGGGTCTGATGTGTTAGAATCAATATCTATTTGTCCAATATTTTCGCCATTTACAAAGATTGGAACTACAATTTCAGCCTTAACTGTAATGCTGCAGGCTATATAATTATTTTGTGCCGAAACATCTGGGACTACAAAATTTTTATTGCTTACAGCCACTTGTCCACAAATGCCTTTTCCAAAAGGAATGATAGTATGGTCGGTGGGTGCACCTACATACGGCCCTAAACGTAACTCGTCCTTGTCGCCATTTTTGAAATAGAATCCTACCCAGTTATAGTAGTCAATATGTTCTTCGAGCAGTTGGCATATACCCAATAGGCGCTCGTCGATACTTTTATCGTTTTCTGAAATTATTGATTTTATTTCTCGCTTTAAGTCTTGAAAGTTCATGAACAAAATTTTGGTAAAAGTATCTAATTTGGACAGTTTAGAAATATGGATTTTATAAATTTAACAACAAACTAACACAGCAGCTATTTTTTTGAAATCGTTTCTTTTGAAATACAAACTTGTTTTTAAGTTCATTATTACCTTTGTAGCTGTATATTCCGTTCTTACACTTGGGTATAATTACTACCTATCTATGTCCAGCGGTGCTTTATACTATCCAGATTTTGCTACTAACTTGGTAGCTAGGCAAACGGATGCGCTTCTGGAAAGTGTGGGTTATTCTACTGTAATGGAACCACACCCAAATGAGCCTTCGATTAAAATTATTATTAATGGGAAATTTGTAGCAACGATAGTAGAGGGTTGTAATGCCATTAGTATCATTATTTTGTTTTTGTCCTTTATTTTTGCGTTCTCATCAAGTGTGAAATCAACACTTTTGTACGCCTTTGCAGGAAGTATAATTATTTACGCTTTTAATCTCATAAGAATTGTAATCCTGGCAATTGGATTGTATCATTATCCTTGGCGCAGGGAAGTCCTTCATACCGTTATTTTCCCTTTGTTAATTTATGGAACGGTTTTCTTGCTTTGGATGATTTGGGTTAATCGTTTTACTAAATCCAAACAGCATGCCTAGAGTAGTAAGATATGGCTTGGTTGCAGTGTTGTTTCTGGTACTGGTCGCCGTTAGGGCCTTTGAGGACGTTCTATTTTATGATCCGTATTTGTCCTTTTTCAGAAAAGACTATTTATATATAGACAGTCCCAGACGCGAAGTAGCAAAGCTCGTTGCGTTCACCAGTCTCAGGTATTTAATAAATACAATAGCTTCTTTAGGGATTATTTATTTATTGCTTAAGGATAAAGGTATTTTGAAATTGGCCGTTTTACTTTATTCCGGAGCATTTATACTATTGATTATACCCTTTTTATATTTTGTCATTAACCCGAAACAGGAAGATTACTATCTTTTTTTCAATGTAAGACGCTTCCTGATTCAGCCTTTATTTCTAATTCTCTTCTTACCAGCATTCTATTATTTTAAGCTAAATCGTTAAGGCTTTGGTAATTTATATATGGAGTTTATTCAAATTGTTAACTTTGTATTATGAAAGCATCGCTTTTACATAAGGGGTTATCAACGGTACTTTCCGTATTAGTGCTCTTGTCAACGTTATCCTTAACCATAGAAAAACACTTTTGTGGTGGACAGCTTGTAGATGTAGCCGTATTCTCAAAGTTAAACCGATGTGGCGGTGATATAGAAGATATGCCTACTTCTGACACCTTAAAATCACCTTGCTGTGAGGATGAAGTTGATGTTATAGAAGGTATCAGCGACCTTAATTTGACCTCTTTTGAGGATTTGGATGTAAACGTTCAGGACTTTGTATTAACTTTTTTTAGTACATTTTACTTTTATTTTGAAGGCGATTTTAATCATACGCCTCATAAACACTACCGCCCTCCAAATCTCATTAAAGACCACTACATCTTTAACGAAACCTATTTAATTTGATTCTAAAGTTGCTTTAAGGCTTTACGGTTAAGCCTTTTATCTATCCTTTTTTAGTAATCAAATTATACAATACCAATGACACATACATATAAAGTTACAGGAATGACCTGTAGCGGCTGTAAAGCTTCGGTGGAGTCTTCCCTAGATTCCTTAGATGCCGTAAAGGAAGCCTCCGTGAATCTTCAGGATAAAACGGTAACCATTACCATGTCTGAGCATCTTGATATAACGGAATTGCA
>CAZGDG010000016.1:4409-41470 GCA_964524415.1 uncultured Flavobacteriaceae bacterium | reverse complement strand
CGTTTTAGCGGGTGCAAATATAAAACCCTTTTTTTATTCCCACAATAAGAAATCAATTATTTTTTTTAAATATTTTTTGACTCCTCTTATGGCCCCAATTTCAATTATTTTTGATTGAACAGGGCGGCAAAGATATTAAGGCTTTTTTATTACGCAAGCCTTTTTTTATATTAATTTCTACTTAATTTTTAAACCACTCATAACCAGAACTAAAAGAATAAGCCTAAAGGAAGAAATCCCAAACCAAACCAAAACGAATGGCGAAATCCCTGTAAGGATTATTTGGAGCAGAGAAAAAATCGTAACCCGTAAAAGAAGAGTTAAAGTGTTCTGCTATTAAAAAAACTCTTGTCTGGCGGATTTTTGCACTAATATAAAAGTCAAACCTCGGGAATCCTCCTAGCTCAGTTTCATTTTGGGTGTAGAATTCAGCTAAAAGAGGGTCGTAACCATTCATATTATATTTTGTAAAGTAATTAAAAACGATACCTGTTTGGAAAGTCATCGCCTTCTTAAAAAACTGATCTGTAAAATACAGCGTGTTCCTTGTTACAAAATCTGGCACATTTAAAACCTCGTCATCACTTATTACATTCTGGTATAAAATAGTATTATCTAAACCAAATTTACCATAGCGTATATCCTTACTAAGTTTAAGCCTTAAATACTGTATCGTATTTTGGTATTGGGTTGGTTTTATAATTTTTGCGCCATTATCTCTACCCTCTAAATTGAAAAAGGTATAGTTATCAATATTTGAGACATCAAAATCAATGTTTAAATACTTTTCAGATTTTAAATTAAAAGCTATTTGCTGTGTATTAACATTGCTATAATCGCCAAAATTGTACCAATTGTAATTAAGATAATCGCTTTGGTAAAGCAGGAAGTTATAATTGGGTAGCCTAGAGCTTATATTAATAGAACCTCTTAAAGCTATGTCTTTATTCAATATATAGTCTACATTACCGGAAATGAAATTACCGCCAAAATCATCTGATATATTAAGACCTGCTTTACCACTTATTGATAGATTTTTAAAATCTCTTCTATAGGATGCTACTACACCCAACACATTTCCTTGTATTCTATTGGGTATGGATTGGTTATTTAATAAAACCACACTGTCATATCCATAGTTTAAATCTGAGTAGTTCACCTTAAATTGGAACTGACCAAGAAGACTATTATAATAGGAAACGCCAAATTCAGTATTAAAATTCTCAAGCGTAGCTCTATCCCTTATAGATGACGTAAAAGCTGAACCAAAAAAGTCTGGAGCAGGAGCAGTTTGTCTATATTCAAAATACTTATCCTCAAATGCAATGGTATTTAAAAGCACAAGCTTGTTATTCTGTATGGAATCTTTAGGTCTGGTTAATTCAAACGCTTGATCGAGATAAAATCTTTTTCCAACCAGAATATTCTCTGCATTTTCAAAGTTTGGGTCAAATACTGCCCTGTCTAAAAATTCTTCATTGCCGTTTGTAAAGTCGATGATATCCTCATCCCTTATTCCACCGTTTTCCTCGTTTAGCAAATCCTGCCATACCATGTGCCCTTTTACCACATAGCGCTTATTCTTCGATTTATAATTTGAGGTTATACGTAAATTACCTGTACTTGTAAGAGCATGTTGGTAGTTACCTATGGACCTCAATCCTTTATATGCTATTGAAAAGTTAAATTGCTTAGAGAGATTTATTGTGAAAAAGGCATCTAATAACTGCCCTTGAGTGAAAGCTGTTTTATAGGTTAACCTGGTCCAAGGCGTTGGCATTTCATAATAATTAATATCATCTCGCTCCATATAATTAAAGTGCCTAGCTCGAGCTCCAAAGAGTGGTAAGCTAAAATCCTCGCCCATATTATAGGTAAGTGAATTATAGGTCTGCCCAATGTTGGCAAAAGAAATTAGACCAAATGTATCATCTTGTAAATAATTGAATTTATAAAGCTTGTTGACGGAAAGCGTTGTATCAACATAGGTGGTATCCTTATCACTATTTACAATTTTATATAAGTCAATGGTAGCGTCATTCTTTATAATCCCTCTACTAGACCTTTGATTAGAATTAATAGTGTCTAATGGATTGGTAGTAGACGTCTTTGATTTCGCTTTTAATTGTTTAGGCTTTACTTGGGCCAACAACATTCCAAGTGGAAGAAAAAATATGACTATGACATGAAATCTAAGTTTCATTAACCTTTTATGATTTAACCTCCAAAATTAATAATTATTATATGGATACGCTTTAATTATATCCCAATAAAAAAAGCACTCCAATTTGGAGTGCTTTTCTATATTAACCTTTTAAGTGAGTTAAATTAATTAACTTTTGTTAAAATAAAGGAAGATGTGAATGGTCCACCACAGCTACCTGCTATATCCTCAGAATAAAAAACTGTAATACCAGAATCATTACATATATCCCATGGATTTCCTTGAGTTGATGGTCCCCAATTGTAAAATGAAGCTCCTCCATTACAACTCAACGGTGTATTTATTGAGTTTTGTAACAACACAATATTATCTGTAGTGAACTGAATTGTAAAATCAACTGGGTCTGGCAGGAACGCTGGTAATATTGGTATACTAAATGAACGCGTATTATCTGGACCTGCCACTAAAGTTACAGTGCCGGAGGCCACATTCGATGTACCATTGGCCGGACCAATTGTCGCATCTCCGTCTTCAATTGTATAGTCTCCAACAAAATAGTCATCTGGTATAACCTCAGGGTTAGAACAAGGAATCGTAACGCGGTGCGTTGTAATACTCGTATCATCTATACCAACACCAATTCCTGACGAAGTTGATGTTATAGTAATATCAAAACTGGTTACAAAATCACGACCAACTTCCATATTAGCCAAAGGTATTTCCAAATCTGCAATACGAGTTGGCTCAGTTATTTCCGGATCTACAAAGAGGGTACCGCCAGTCTGATTAACAAACTGCGTAAAATCTCCCTCAGCTGCAGTTATTTCATAACTAATGTTAAATCCATTTGGGTAAACTGGAACCTTTATATCTATTGGAACCGTAACTAATGGACTCGTTTGGCCTGTTGTGGTACCTGCGGTCCTAAACTCAACCCAACCAGAAGTAGGCGTTACTGCCCATCTAGCTTCTGATCCAGAATCACAACCTTGGAGTACAACAACTCCTAAGATCAGTAAGAATATATTTTTAAAAATGTTTTTCATAATTATAATGTCTTATTTAATTAGTCTATTGTAAAGTTATGAACAGATTCCGATCCAAACTCACCACCACTAAATAATACGGTGCCGTTAAAAACCATCTCATAACTTCCATTTCCGTAGCTACAGCAGATACCATCGCCGAAGGAATCGAATATCGTAAACACATAATCTCCAGGACATAAACAAATGTTCTCTGAAACCGGAGATCCATCTCCTCCGTCGCCTTCAACTAAAACGTTACCATCGGTATCAGTAACTTGCCATGTGGTTTCACCTGGATAATCATCAAATGTGATATTCAGGAATAAATCTGGACATGCGAAATCCTTCACATAAGAAAAGGTGTATTGCTGTGGTCCATTAGTTCCTGGACTATCTGCATCTAAATTTAACACTAATGTATTAGTTACACAATCTGACATGTTAGCAAAATTGTTAAAGTCTACAGAAAGTACACCAACATGCTCACCTGCAGGAATCAACACAGATCCCACCTGATAATCACTTGCATCACCGGTGGTAGAAGGATCTATAGATACAGGTATACTTCTATCTTCGTTAGATCGTCTTACAGACAATACATTTACTGTTGCTGTGGTACCACCGTCCAAAACGGTTACCGTCTGTGAAGCAGTCTCAAAACCAAAAGCTTGTTGACCGTTTACTGGATCTTGTACTATGGCCTCAGTTTCATCACAAGAGACTACTAACACGAATCCTATTAAAATTAATAATATTTTTTTCATCTTCGTCTTTTTTAATTATTTGTATATCCTGGCGCTTGCTCGATATTTGGGTTAGCATTTATTTCCGCTGTTGGAATTGGATAAACCCATCTCTCATCATTTGGCGGTAACAAACATGGCGCACCAGCCGAATTATCACCACAATCTGCATCGATTCGCTCTATACCTTTATTAGTAATATCACGAACACGTTTGATATCATTATATCTGTGCCCTTCGAATGCTAGCTCTAATCGACGCTCTGCAATTACACCTTCGATAGCCTCTAACTGACTTGTATAACTTACCGGAGGAACTGCTGTCAAGAATCTTGCAGATCTTACATCATTTACACTTTGAGCTGCAGGACCTAATTGGTTTAACCTAGCATGTGCCTCAGCTTTAATCAAATGAATTTCTGAGATACGCATAGCCTTGAAATCGTTTATCCATTGTGTATCAGCGTTTGGTGGATACTTACCAATTAACAACTCATTTGTAGCCAAATCGGTATCTGGATGGAGTATTACCAATCTTCTAACATCATTTGGATCTAATAACTGCTCCAATTCTTTAGATACTTCAATAAAAGAGGAATCCAATGGCGAAGGACCAGCGGTGAAAATCCACAATCCAGCGATATTGGTATTAAAACCAAGTACATTGTCAAATCTCCAAATCACTTCAGTTGCATCAGCATCTTCATTAAACATATTGAAGTATTGCCCTGGAGTTGCTAAAGGATAATTAGGGATTAAGGAATTAGCGATGTTAATCGCACCTTGGTAATCACCAGTTTCTAAAGCTATTCTCGCTCTTACAAATCTAATGAAATCCTGAGTGGCAAAATTAATATCTGAAGTACCAGCCAATAGAGCATTCGCTTCAGTAAAATCTGCTTCTATTCCATTTAAAACTTCCTCGGTAGTATTTCGTGATGGTAAAGCATCAGCCGAAACAAAATCAATATATGGTACACCTGCTGCTGTAGGATTTGTGACATCCAAACCGTAATATAACAATAATTCCCAATGCATTAAAGCTCTAAACGCATAGCACTGTCCTAAGATGTTATTATATTGGTCTACTTCAGCCGCTCCAGGTGCGATACCCGCAGCCGCAGCCAATACACGGTTAATATCATTGATTACACCATAGCGGTTAGCCCACATTCCTCGATCTCCAAAATCTGGATTAAGGAGTTGTCCTAGGGTGTTCACTTCCTGACCACCACTATTCAAACCAATTTTACAGTTATCTGTAAAAATGGAGTTAAAACCAATTAACGTTTCGTAATTATAGTTTCCTATAAGGGCATTTAAACCCAACTGTAAATCATCTACAGTTTGAAAAGCTGTTTCCTCTACCAACTCATCTATTGGAAGGCGTTCCAATTGGTCTTCGCATCCCATAAATAGTAACGATAGAACAGCTACAATTAAAAATCTATTTCTCATATCTAATTTTTTTTAAAATGTTAAGTCTAATCCTGCTGTAAATGTTCTTGGGACTGGGTAATCAAAGAAACCGAAAGCATCATTACTTTCAGGGTCAAATCCTCTCCATTTTGTCCATGTGATAAGGTTAGTACCTTGAACAAATACTCTCACTGCCTTAAACAATTTTGTTCTAGATAAGAATTCAGAATCAAAATTATAAGCAAATGTAATATTTCTTAATCGTAAGAACGATGCATCTTCTAAGTAACGGTCACCAGCATTAGAGAAAAATCTCAACGATCCAGTACCCAATGCAGGGATATCCGTTGCCTGACCAGGTGTGGTCCATGCATTTAGCATTGTTGTTGAAAAGTTAGCAACACCACCCAAACTTGGGTCTTCCGCAACACCTAGAGAACCATTATTTCTCCAACGGTCTGCTGCATACGAGAATAACGTACTTAAGCTAAAGCCTTTATACGAGATGTCTCCACCAAAACCTCCAGTCCACGAAGGATCGAAGTTCTTGTTAAGATAGACACCATTAGCCGTATTAAATTCATCAGTAATATTTCCATCAGCGTCTAAGTATAGCGGCTGACCATTTGAAGGGTCAACACCAGCCCATCTAACACCCCACCAAGTATTGGCTTGTCTTCCTTCTGCAACCCTTAGGTTAACTCCAAGAAAGTCTCCTGGTAAGTCTATAACCTCGTTATGGTTGTAGTTGGTATTGGCATTAAGTCTTATTCCCCAAGGATTAGATGCGGATTGTCTTAATACATCTACAGAGATTTGTAAATCAACACCTCTGTTAAATAGAGAACCAACGTTTGTATTGGTAGTAGCAAAACCTGTACCAGCCAATGAAATTTGTTGCTGATTAAAAAGTTGATCAGTTTCGTTGTAGTAGTAATCCAATTCACCAGTAATTCTGTTCTGGAAAAGACCAAAACTTAAACCAACGTTGAACTGAGATGTTTCTTCCCACTGAATACCAGTATCTCTTAAAGAAAGTACCTCATACGCTTGTGTGTTTTGATAACCGGCAGTAGAAGCAATAGTCTGTAACCCTTGGTATCTTGAACCAACTGTTTGGTTACCAACAATACCATAACTAGCTCTTAATTTTAATACTGAAAGCCAGTCAACACTGTCCATGAAATCTTCGTTATCGATATTCCAACGACCAGCAACGGACCAGAATGTACCAGATCTATTTTCTACAAACCTAGATGTTTGGTCACGACGAATACTTCCTGAGAAACCGTATTTTCCGTCCCAGTCTAAATCTACAGTAGCAAATAAAGACGCTAAAGCCAATTCACTTTCTGAGCTACGTACTCCAGGCACATAAGGTATGGCTACTTCTGGACCAAAGGCCAAGATACCATCGCCGTTTTCATCCTCTCCTTCGAGAGTATCACCTGCTACAAATCCTGCACCAGAACCTGGCAAGGCAGGGTTTAGACCAAATGCTGTAAATCCTGCATTTTGAGTATTGGTGTAATTGTACTCCCCAAATACCGCAGCATTAAGATTTAACTTGTCAGTAATGTCATTTTCATATCTTAAGAAAGCATTCATAAGGAAATTTGCGTTTCTAAAGAAATCTTCAGATTGACCTCCCTTAAATTCAGAGGCAGCAGTTGGTGTTGCAAAAGATCTAATACTACCAGGAGTATTGATGTTTAAACTTTCGATATACGTGTAATCTATACCAAACTGCGCTCCTACTGTTAAATTCTTAGCAAAGTTGTAATCCGCAGAAACCGAACCTATAGCTTTTAATTCACGCTCTACATCTGGATTTAAACGTACCGTGTTTAAGGCTATAAAAGGTGTATTTACGAAACCTGCAATATTACCTTGGTTCACAGTACCATCTGGATTAAATGCACCAGAACCTCCTTCAGATACAGGTCCTGTACCAAAAATATTTAAGGACCCATCTGGATTAAATGGTGACAAATATGGTAAAGCAAGATAAGGCACTAAGAATGCGTTATCTAGTTGACCACCTGTATTTCCACCTCTTTGCGCATCAACAATAAAGCTACTTTTAGAATAGTTCATTGTTAATTGAGTGCTATAGTTAAACTTGTTGTCCGCTGTACTACCACTGTAATTAAAACGTGAAGAAAAACGTTGCAGACTAGATCCGAAGGTAGTACCCTCTTGCTCCGTGTAGTTTAAAGAGGTATAAGACGATGTACGCTCAGTACCTGTTGAAATATTAAGTTCGTGAGATTGGTTGATACCTTGTTGGAAGAAAATATCAGTCCAATCGGTATTAGCATTTCTAGCGATAGCAGCGATCTGTGCATCACTTAAACCATCTCCAAACTGATTGCCACCTAGCAAATCCCTACGAAACGTTAACAATTGCTGCGTATTCATTACCTCAAACTGAGGGTCTGGGTTTACAGAAACACCATACAGTTGTCTGTACTGAATTGTTACACCTGAACCACGCTTACCCTTTTTGGTAGTAATAAGAATTACACCACCAGCACCCCTGTTACCATAAATAGCAGTTGCAGCGGCATCCTTTAATACGGACATGGATTCGATATCGTTTTGGTTCAAACTACGGAAGTTGTCCTGATCCACAGGGATACCATCAATAATGAATAAGGGCTCAATGTCTCCCTGTAATGAAGAACGACCCCTAATAAGGATAGTAGCACTCTGACCTGGTTGACCAGAACCTGTGTTTACGTTTACACCGGCAGCATTACCTTGTAACACCTGATCAATAGAGTTAATTGGAACCTGCTCGATAGCTTCGCTCTTTACTGTAGATAAAGATGACGCCGTCTTGGCACTATTAACTGCACCTTGGTAACCAACGACAACTACTTCTTCTAAAGCATTATCCATTTCTAACACGACATCGTAAACATTGGCGCTTCCAATGACCACATCGGTAGTTTTATACCCTACGTAAGAGACTCTAAGCACATCTCCTACGGCGACGTTAATGGAGTATTTTCCATCAAAGTCTGTTTGTGTACCTCTACTGGTACCCTTAACAATTACAGTTGCTCCCGGCAATGGCAAACCATCAGCCGCAATAGTAACTGTACCTGTGACTGTTTTTTCTTGTGCAAAAGAAAATTGCATCACAAACGCCATAAATAGCGTTAATAACCATGTTAACTTTAATTTCATAAAACAATTATTTGAGTTAGTCTAGTTGCAAACATCTTAATTAAATATTAAATAAACAAGTGTTTTTATCAAAAATATGTTAACGGTTTTGCGATTCTGTCAACCTTTGTGGCACCTTATAAACACTTTAAAAACTAGCTACTCATTACATAGATGAGGATATGTTAAAATGGTTGCGTCTAAAACCATAAATTTGTCAAAATTTCACTTTTGAAATTAAAAGCTACATATTCTAATTATATTTTGGAGTGCGGTACCGACGAAGCAGGTCGCGGTTGTTTGGCCGGACCCGTAACGGCCGCAGCGGTTATTCTTCCTACTAACTTTAAATGTGCCGAACTGAATGACTCCAAGAAGCTCAGCGCCAAAATGCGCTATAAATTAAAATGCCTCATAGAAGAAAAAGCACTTTGTTTTAGCGTAACTCATGTATTTGAAGATGAAATTGACAGTTTAAACATTCTTAATGCCTCTATTACGGCGATGCAACGTTCTGTTTTAAAATTAAATCCCACTCCTAAATTTATTAGTGTAGATGGCAATACTTTTAAACCTGTGGAAAATATTCCTCATAAGACAATTATCAAAGGTGATGGCAAATATTTGAATATTGCGGCGGCCTCAATTCTTGCCAAAACCTATCGCGACCTACATATGGAAACTTTGCATGAAGAATATCCTATGTATAACTGGAAAAAGAATAAGGGCTATCCAACCAAGGAACATAGAGATGCCATAAAAACTTTTGGCCCATCAAAATATCATAGAAAATCGTTTCGATTATTACCACAGCAATACAAATTGGATTTTTAATTTTGTAGCAATTCATCATTTTATGAGAGTACTATCATTCAGCATATTCATTCTTTTAGTTGTGGCGTCTTGCCAAAACCGACCACAAGACGGATATGAGCCTTATGATTTAATGCCCGAAAATACTTCTGCCCTATTTAAAATCAACGAGGTTAATGATTTTGTGAAACAAATTCAAGGAAAACCAATCATACTCAATCAGTTGCCAGAAAGTCTTAAGAGTGCTTTCGACTTTTTTAAACACATAAGTCCTAAAGACGCCGTATATCTTGGGTTACAAACAAATGATAGCATAGCACCATATGTGATAATAACAAGGTATCATGATCAAATCATGCGCAGAGACTCCCTCAAAAAAGATAAAGCACCACAACAAAAGCAATTAACCCTAGATAGCCTAACATCTGGCAATCTCACACATTATTACAAAAGTCTAAATGGTCTTTTAGTAGGATCTAACTCTAAAAAGACGCTATTAAATATCGGTGAAACACAAAAGTCTAAACCTAATTTTGAATTATTGACTACCGCAGGTGATGGTGTTGTGGCTTCCTTATTATTTATAAATGAAGACATACCTATCCAGAAATTATTGTTTAATACATGGACCAATGACTCCTTAACGGCTACGGCTCTAGACCTGAACCTTTCAGATAATAGTATTGGGTTTAATGGTGTCATTAATGCCAATGATAGCATTTCTTCATTTGTAGACTGTTTCAGAACAACAATACCTCAAAATATTACCGTACCAAATGTTATCCCAAAAGATGTTAGTGAAGTCATAAACATTACATTTGATGATTATGCTCGTTTTGAAGCGAATAGAAGAAACCTAATGAATATAGATAGCCTTGAGGAATCACCTGCATTTTTGAATTATACGAATGAAATTGCAAAAGCAGATGATGTTCTCGTGATGCACAGTTTGGATACAGACCTCATCGTAGAAGCCATAAATGGAAAAAATTTGGAAGAAGACTTTCGCGGGATTAAACTCTATAATTTAGAAGATCCTCAAATACTCGATGGTAGGTTCAATCCCTTTTTTAATTATCCAAATCTTACCCATTTTGCAGCTATTGAGAATTATGTTGTTTGGACCAATTCTAAAGACCAATTGACGGCATTTGTCTCAAGTGCACTGAATAATTTTACCCTAGACCAATTAGAAGCCTTCAAGCATATTTCGGAAGACTTAAGTGATGAGGCTTCCATTTTTATTTTCCGCGATTCCAATGAACTCTCAAGAACATTTGATTTGGATTTAAAAGGCTATGACGCCAATGTGGTTCAATTTATCAATGACGATGGCTTTGCCCATGTCAATGGTATTATCAAAAAATATAAGGCGCGTCCAAAACCATCGGAAGTTATTGAACGGTTCACCACAACTTTAAAATCAAGCTTAATTGGTCCTCCACAGCTGGTGAGAAACCATGTTACCCGAGGTTATGATATTGCCGTACAAGACGTTCAAAACAGATTAAGTCTTATTTCTGATTCGGGAAAAATTCTCTGGACCAAAACTCTTGAGGACAAAATCCTAGGACCTATAGAACAAATTGATATGTACAAGAATGGACGACTTCAATTGGCTTTTGCCACCGCGCATAGATTATATGTTTTGGACAGAAATGGCAATGACGTTAGCCCTTTTCCGCTTAAATTTAAGGACGAGATAACCCAACCACTCTCTGTTTTTGATTATGACAAAAACAGAAACTACAGGCTTTTGGTTACCCAAGACGACAATCTTTTAATGTACAATGCGAGAGGTCAGCGCGTAGGCGGATTTGATTACAACCTAAAAAAAGGTAAAATAACTTCTCAACCCAAACATTTTAGGATAGGCTCTAAAGATTATATCGTTTTTAAGGCCAGAAAAGACTTGGTGATTTTGAATAGACGCGGAAAAACAAGGGTAACCGTTGACCAAACTTTTAATTTCTCCGATAACGAACTTTATAATTATCAAAATAGGTTTACCACTTCAACCTCACTTGGCCAGCTCATTCAAGTCAGCACAAAAGGAAAGACCAAAACAACTGATTTAAAAGTACCTGAAGCGCATCATCTTACAACCACTAGTAAGACTCTAGTCACTATGACCGAAAACCAATTAACCATTAAATCCAGAAAGGTGACCCTGGATTATGGTGATTATACAGAGCCACGGATTTTCTACCTCAATGACAAGATTTACATCAGCACGACGGATAAAGAGGCAAAAAAAGTCTACCTGTTTGATAGCCAAGGGAAAGCCATACCAAACTTTCCTGTATATGGCACTTCTGCCGCCAGTTTGGAAAACATGGATGATGATAGGCCTTTAGAGCTGGTTACACAAGATGGCCCAGATAAGGTGTTGGTTTATGAAATAAATTAACCGCGTTATTGTTAAGTCACCGGTATTGCTCTAAAATAGCTCTGATTATGACTGTAAAGGAAATACTAAAATCTTATTGCATTAAAAAAAGGCTTAAATCCTGCAATTTTATTAGTTTACTTCAAGTAACATAATCTTCTTTTTTAATAATAAATGTAAGAAAATACTTGTTCGTTATTTTATGTTGACTATCTTTAAAGCGCTAAATAACCGATTTTAATCATGAAATTTTTTACTGCTATCTCTACGCTTTTATTGACCTTGTTTTTTGCATCCTATAGTATAGGTCAAACCAATTATGTTGAAGCCTATTACGTCAATAACGCTAATGCGAAAAGAACAGGATTGATAAAAAATACCGATTGGAACAGGAATCCTACCAGCTTTAGTTTTAAAGCCACAGAAGATGGAACGGTTGAAAGCATTAGCATCAATGAGGCTAAGGAGTTTGGTGCTTTAGGTCTATTTAAATATTTGCGGGCTGATATTGATTTGGATGTATCCAGTACCACAGCTAATAATATTTCACCTAGTCGTGAGCCAAAATACGAGAAAAGAACGGTTTTTCTAAAAACTTTAGTGGACGGAGCTTACAATCTTTTTGAATATAAAGATGACAAGACAAGAAAATATTTCTATAGCGAAAATAGCGAACCAGTATTTAATCCTCTAGTAAGCAAAATCTACAGTAATAACGGCAGAGATATTCTGTACAATAATGATTTTAGAACTCAATTATATCAGCTCATAGAAACGTCCAAAATATCCTTAAAGGAATTGCGTAAGATCGAATACAATAGTAGAAGCCTAACACGGTTTTTTACTTCTTTAAATTCCGAATCCATTATCTATACCAAAGCTAAGTCTGAAGATTGGTTTAGGCTTTATTTAAGGCCTGGAGTAAGTTTTAATAATCTTGATATAAACGATTTAAATCCTTCATCTGTCATAAATAACAGTATTTCAATTGATCCTACAACAAGCTTTAGATTTGGTGCGCAACTAGAGTTTATGTTGCCTTTTAACAACAATAAATGGTCTTTTACAGTTGAGCCTACATTTCATAGTTACTCTGGTTCCCAAGAACAAAACGCATCTCCTGGGTCTCCCATCGAAAGAGTTATTTTAGCCGAAGCAGATTTTAGTAGTATTAAACTTTTATCCGCTATTCGCTATTATATGTATCTTAACAATGATTTTACTTTATTTCTGTCTGGTGGGTTCTCTTTTGATTTATGGCTCAGCCAAGAACTTCAGGTAACTGGAATAACAAACACTGACTTCTCCGATGAATTTAGGAGTGATGTGCCACTGCATTTTGGAATAGGATTAATGTATAAAAAAATTGGACTGGAATTTAATTACCAAACAGCACAAGATCTCCTGACCTCCTTTAATGATTCAAGTACAGATTATTCAATTGTTTCTCTTATATTATCATACAGGATTCTATAATAAAACTAGTTCCTGTTTACAGAAAAGGCTGAAAGGTTTTTATTTCTTTAGAATTTCTATACCAAGACAAAAGCTTATAACCTAAAAAACAAGGATATAACAGCCTATGTTGACACTTTAGAATATCACCAAATATAAATTTCATTTTTTAGTATCAATAGTTATTCTTATTTTTAGAAAGCTATTAATCAATTACTTAAAATGAATTTATCTAAATTTTTCCTTACGTTTTGCGCAATAGTTTTTATTGTTCCTACAATTGAAGCTCAAACCAAAAAAATAAAAAGGCCTAGAAGTCGCGTTGGCGTTACCAGCGTTGATAATTTTGTACAAGAATCTTTTGATTTATATGACAAGGTTTATAAATACGATGGTTATGCTGCGGCAGGCACACCTCTCGATGATGATGACATAGATGTTCTGGAAGAGGCTTTAGGGGAATTGTCTTCATTAAGTGATAGCGCTCCAGATATTATTAATGATTTGGATGGCGTGGGACTACTGAAACAGGGCAAGGCTACCTTACAGGTAAATCGTGCTAAAAACGCCTTACAATACAGTATAAAAACGGCCAAGGAATTACTCTTAGGCGAACGCGAACGGAACACCGAAGAAGATAGTGACACCGCAGAAACAGAAGAGGTTTCTGATGCGGAATCAAATGACGAAACAAATGATAAGGATGTGGTGTCTAGTGATGACATTACAGAAGTACCCGCTAATGTTTCAGATGGTTTAGAAGTCTACAGTAGGTACGATTTTGTACCCGGAGACAAAACCTTGTTTTATGACGATTTCTCCCAGGATTTTATCGGTGACCTTCCGAGTCGGTGGAATACCAATGGCTCTGGCGCTATCGTAAGACTCAACAAAGTTGATGGTAATTGGTACGAACTAAAAGCTGGATATAGACTTTATGTCATACCAGATATTACCAATTTACCACAAGATTACTCCATAGAGTTTGATGTACTCACCTCAGGCTTATCCAAAGGCACTTCCACTGGGGCTCGACTTGTCGTCATTCTTAGCGACAACAATGAATTTAACGATGGGTCTTCACATTATACAAGTGTTGCCTTGCCACTTGGACAGAGTAGAGCATACGAAATTCGCGCAAAGAATTTTTTTAACGGCAAATCGGGTATGATTAATTCTGGCTTGAAGGCTGATATTAGAAACGCGCTTCAAAATCAGCCTCACGTAGCCATCTCCGTTACGAAGCAGAGGTTTCGACTTTGGGTCAATGAAACAAAATACGTTGATATCCCAAGATTTATAGAAGAAATTGATGTCCTCAACTATGTGAAATTTCATGCCTACGGCTTAAAGGACAAAGAGGAACGCGTATTTATAAGCAATATAAAAATTGCTGAAGGTGGTGAGGATCTGCGTCGTAAACTTCTTTCTGAAGGGAAAATTTCCACCAACGGAATCCTATTCAAATCTGGCTCAGCAAATATACAGCCACAATCGCTTGGCATCGTCCGTCAAATATCGCAAGTTTTAATGCAGGATACTGGTATGAAGCTCAATATTATTGGCCACACGGATTCGGATGGTTCAGAGGACGCCAACCTTAAATTGTCTAAAGCCAGAGCTGAAGCCGTAAAAAATGCTTTGGTAAACCTATATGGGATTTCAGAAGACCGCTTAACTACTGACGGTAAGGGAGAAACAGAGCCTGTTGGCGACAATAATACTCCAGATGGAAAGGCACAAAACCGACGTGTGGAATTTGTAAAACTATAACGATAACCAAATCTCAAGTCCCCGAGTCTGAAAACGCCAAATTTAATTTGGCGTTTTTTTAGTTTTGAAGCTATGGTTTTGTAGTATTGCAAAACGACATTTGCCTTAAGTTTAAAACATTCATAGCGTTTTCTAAGAAGACTAATATCACAATGATAAAACGACAAAAAGCATCCATTAAAAGCTGTATTATCCACAAGGTTGGCAATAAGTTTAACGATACCAAAAATGCCTTTTCAAGTACTACAGTGGATTTTGACGAAGAAACCTACAACCTTTTGTTACCCTATCTTCTAAAACCGTTTCTCAGTGTTGCGGAAAGCTACCGTTTTCACCACCACAGTGATGTTGGACTTAACGAAATAAATACTTACAGTGAGCAACTTTTTAAAGGTGACGGTGATTTTATAGAAGTCTCCAAACACATCCTAACGCACTTGTACGAACAAAGCAATTCGGCACAGATAAAAACAGGTGATGTTTTAATATGTTATTTCGAGGGTGTTCAATATGAAGACTATTTTACGGATGCCATAGGCATTTATAAAATTGAAAATAAAACACCATTCTTTCAAACCTTTCTGGATAACAATTCTTACGACATGCTGGTTCAAAAAGGTATACAAGCAAAGAAAGTAGACAAAGGTTGCCTTATCCTTAACACTGGAGATGCTGAGGGGAAAATTGTTCTAAGTGTTGATAATAACGCTTATGACGCCCAATATTGGATTAAGCGTTTTTTGAACATAAAATATCCCGATGACTCTAACCAGCACACCAAAAACTGTATCGAATTGTGTAGGGAGTTTTCAAAGGAAATCCTTAAACCTACTTTCGGAGGACAGGAGCAAAGTAATTTTTTAGCAAAAACCGTAGACTATTTTAAGGAAAATGAGATTGTGAATTTAGAAACCTTCAAAGAAGACGTTTTTGAAGATGAAGACCATCTAGCACTTTTTGAAGATTATAAAAAGGCTTATGAAACTGAAAATAAGGTCCTTATCAGAAATCAATTTGATGTCTCAGAACGCGTTTTAAAAAAACAAAAGCAAAAAATTAAGACTGAAATAAAACTAGACACCAATATTCAAATAAAACTGGATGTTGATGCTCCAGATGCTTCAGCAGAATATTTGGAAAGAGGGTTTGATGAAGATAAGAAGATGCACTTCTACAAGGTATATTTTAACGCCGAAAGTTAGATCAACTGCGCTTCAAACAATGCAGAAAAATGTTTTAAAAGTTTGGTTTTAACTTCATTCTCATCGACCTTATCAACACCGAGCTCCACATTCATGGAAGTCACGGCTTTTCCTCTAATTCCACAAGGGATGATATTGTCAAAATAACCCAAATCTGCATTAGCGTTTAAGGCAAAACCGTGCATGGTTACCCAGCGACTAGCTCTTACGCCCATAGCACATATTTTTCGTGCAAATGGTGTACCTACATCCAACCACACTCCTGTTTCACCAGCACTACGCTCCGATTTTAGGCCGTATTCAGCTAAGGTTAAAATGATGACTTCCTCAAGCAACCGTAAATATTTATGAATATCCGTAAAGAAATTATCTAAATCTAGAATGGGATAGCCAACAATTTGTCCTGGGCCATGGTAGGTTATATCGCCTCCTCTATTGATTTTATAGAATGTTGCACCCTTTTTGGCTAATTCATCTTCCGATAATAGTAAATTAGAGATGTCGCCGCTCTTTCCTAGCGTATACACATGAGGATGCTCTACAAATAGGAAATGATTATCGGTCTGCAAACCAGCTTCTTCTCTCCTATTCTTAATTTTAGTATCTAAAATAGCCTTGAAGAGTTGCTCTTGATAGTCCCAAGTTGCCTTAAAATCTTTAAGCCCTAAATCCTCGACTCGAACACTTTTATTCATGCCGCAAAGTTACGGATTTATCGGTCAGGATTATTTAAAATAACCAAAGCAGCAATGACACCAGGCACCCAACCACAGAGCCACAGCAAAAATGTAATTAAAATAGAGCCACAACCCTTGTCAAAGACAGCCAGAGGTGGACAGATAATTGATAGCAATACACGCCAAATACTCATTAACTTGTTTTTTGATTTTGATGTAATTATAGGTCATTATTTGTTAAAAAAAGTTACAATTACGAGCCTTATATTTCAAACTTTTATGACTTCCATCCATAAGGGATTATATTTCAAATTAAAACTTTTGGCTACATTGTCTTTCTTTTTTGAGAGGATTCATTGTTTTATCGAAATAATGTAATTTTGCAGTTCAAAAAAATTTAGGGCATGCAACTGTCAGAACAAGAAATCGTAAGACGCGAAAAATTAGAAAAACTAAGGGAACTAGGCATTAATCCCTACCCAGCTGATTTATTTCCAGTAGATCATACCACGAAAAAAATCAAGGCTGAATATAAAGACGGTAAGGAAGTCGTTATAGCTGGGCGCTTAATGTCTAGAAGAATTCAAGGAAATGCCAGTTTTGCTGAACTTCAAGACAGTGAAGGCCGTATACAAGTCTATTTTAACAGGGACGAAATTTGCCCAGGTGAGGACAAAACCCAATACAACACCATTTATAAAAAGCTGCTAGATATTGGCGATTTTATAGGCATTAAAGGTGTTCTATTTACCACCAAAGTTGGTGAAAAAACCGTTATGGTTAAAGAATTTACACTATTGAGTAAAGCCTTAAGACCTTTACCATTGCCTAAAACGGATAGTGAGGGTAACGTTTATGACGAATTTAATGACCCAGAGTTACGATATAGGCAACGCTATGCAGATTTGGCGGTTAATCCGAACGTCAAAGAGGTTTTTGTAAAGCGCACAAAACTATTTAACGCCATGCGTCAATTTTTTAATGATGCTGGTTATTTCGAAGTAGAAACTCCAATCTTACAGCCCATTCCAGGTGGTGCAGCAGCAAGACCATTTGTAACGCATCACAATACATTAGACATTCCGCTTTACATGAGAATTGCCAATGAGTTGTATCTAAAGCGACTTATTGTTGGTGGCTTCGAAGGCGTCTATGAATTTTCAAAAAACTTCAGAAATGAAGGCATGGACCGCACCCATAATCCAGAATTTACAGCCATGGAAATTTATGTGGCTTATAAGGATTACAACTGGATGATGGACTTTTGTGAGCAATTATTAGAGCATTGTGCCATTGCTGTTAACGGCACTACAAAAGCCACTTATGGAGCACATGAAATAGACTTTAAAGCACCATACAAACGCATTACAATGCGTGATTCTATCTTGGAATTTACCGGTTTTGATATCCTAGGAAAGTCAGAGGATGAGATTAGGCAAGCAGCCAAAAATATGGGTATTGAAGTAGACGACACCATGGGAAAAGGCAAGCTCATTGATGAGATATTTGGCGAAAAATGCGAGCCCAACTACATACAACCGACCTTTATCACAGATTATCCCAAAGAAATGAGTCCGCTTTGCAAAGAGCATCGAGAAAACCCAGAATTAACAGAACGCTTTGAGCTGATGGTTTGCGGTAAAGAAATAGCTAATGCCTACTCAGAATTAAATGACCCAATAGATCAACGTGAACGTTTTGAGCATCAGCTGCAATTGGCCAAAAAAGGAGACGATGAAGCCACGGAATTTATTGATTTCGATTTTCTTAGAGCCTTAGAATATGGTATGCCTCCAACGTCTGGTATGGGTATTGGGATGGACCGTTTGGTCATGTTCTTAACCAACAATCAAAGTATCCAGGAAGTTTTGTTTTTCCCGCAAATGAAACCCGAAAAGAAACCATTGGCTATAAGCGATGATGCTAAAGGTATTTTGGCATCATTAACAAAGCATGGACGTATAGAACTGGTTAGCCTAAAAGCTGAAGCTGGACTTTCCAATAAAAAGTGGGACAAAGCGATAAAGGAACTCACCAAGAATAAAGTAGCTAAAGTTGAAAAGACTGAGGAAGGCCTTTTTGTAGAGGCCATTTAACCATCAGTGACTTGACTTAAACGTTGTTTCTGGCAACTAAAGCAAAAGCAGAATAGCTGTTTATTCGATTTCATTTGGCCATTTGTTGAAGATTGGTTGTTAGTATGAGGATTTTTAGTACTTTACACCTCTAACTAAATCCTATTTTGCTTTAGCATGAAACGCTTTTTTTTACTGCTCACGGCCTTAGCTACACTTTCTTGTAGCAATGATGATAGCATTACACCAAACCCAATTCCCCAAGTAAATGCTGAATTTAGACCAAACTTATCTGAACTCAATCTTTTTACAGGTGACTTGAGCGACTTGAACATTTCTCCTGCTGCTTTTGAATATAAATTGAATACGGAACTCTTCACAGATTATGCCCATAAACACCGCATCATCGCCTTACCAGAAGGAAGCCAAATGCAATATGATGGTAATGGCCTTCCTATTTTTCCGGATAATACGGTTATAGCCAAGACGTTTTATTACAACAATGACGAACGTGATTTAACTCTGGGACGTCGGATTATTGAAACACGCCTTTTAATAAAAATGAATGGTGTTTGGCAAACTGGAGACTACAAATGGACGGAGGATCAAACAGAAGCTGTTCTCGACTTAGATGGCAGTACTGTTGCAGTAAACTGGACTGATGCCTCCGGTACAATGCAAACTATAGACTATGAAATTCCATCTAATACAGACTGTTTTACTTGCCATAGTTCATACAACAACATAACACCTATTGGTCCAAAATTGAGAAACTTAAATTTTGACATAAGCGGCTCTAATCAACTTGAATTCCTAATAAACAGCAACCATATTTCTGGTTTGGATAGTGCTAATGATGTTGGGTCAATTGTCAATTGGGAAGACACATCGTTACCGCTAGAGGAAAGAGCAAGGGCTTATCTCGATGTAAATTGTGCGCATTGTCATATCCCTGGAGGGTTCTGCGAGGATTTATCCATATTGGATTTAGATTATGATACTAGCTTGGCTGATTCAAAAATAGTGGAAAGACAATTTAATATTTCATCTAGAATGAGCACCAACATTCCAGATTTTAGTATGCCACTTATTGGGACCTCCGTTATTCACACCGAAGGTTACGACTTAATCCAAGCCTATTTGGATACCCTTTAAAAAGTCCGTTAAATAAATATTAAAGTAAGCTGTAGTTTTGAAAGATTACCTGCGTAATGTGTATTTTCATGCGAATTTTTTAAAAAACTAACTATTGTGAAACACTATTCAACTAAACTACTCCTATTGGTTTGCGCATTTATGGTTTTTTCGTGCTCTACAACGAAAAAAGCCAATAAATCGAAGAAATCGGACCAAACCGCTATGTCAAAATCCGCAGGTAAAAAGCCTGGAAAAAATGACATTCAACCTTACTCTAAAGTCATAACCAAAGACGCAAAAACCGATGAAGGCTTGTTTCATGTGCATAAGCTAGATGACAAGTATTTCTATGAGATTCCAGATTCTCTTTTTGAGAGGGAAATGCTTATGGTAACGCGTATTGCTAAAACAGCAAGTGGTATCGGTTTTGGTGGAGGCAAACAAAATACCCAAGTTTTACGTTGGCAAAAGCACGATAAAAAAGTATTGCTTCGTGTGGTATCCCATCAAGTCGTAGCAGCTGACTCTTTACCAGTTCATGAAGCCGTCGTTAATTCAAATTTTGAACCAGTACTGGCAACTTTCCCTATCAAAGCATTAGGAAAGGATTCTACGAGTACGGTTATTGATGTTACAGATTTATTTGAAAAGGATGTAAAGGCCCTTGGTTTTCCTCAGTCTAGGCGTCAACAATATAGAATAACACGTTTAGAAAGCGATAAATCCTTTATAGAATCGGTTAAGAGCTATCCTCAAAACATTGAAGCCAGACACGTAAAGACTTATGCTGCTGGTCGTCCACCTTCTAATTCCAGTACAGGAAGTATTTCGTTAGAGATTAACAACTCCATGATTCTTTTACCAAAAGAACCTATGAGACGACGCTATTTTGACCAACGCGTTGGTTGGTTCGCTAGAGGTCAAGTTGATTATGGATTGGACGCTCAGGAAAGCAAAACGGTACGTTACTTGGACCGCTGGAGACTGGAAGTTAAGGATGAGGATATTGAAAAATTTAAAAGAGGTGAGCTCGTTGAGCCCAAAAAGCCTATAGTGTATTACATTGATAGGGCAACTCCTGAAAAATGGAGAAAATACATAAAGCAAGGTATTGAAGACTGGCAAGTGGCTTTTGAAGCAGCTGGCTTTAAAAATGCCATTATTGCTAAAGATCCACCTAGCCCAGAGGAAGATCCTGAGTGGTCTCCGGAAGATGTACGCTATTCTGTGGTGCGCTATTTAGCCTCTCCTATACCAAATGCCAACGGTCCGCACGTAAGCGACCCTAGATCTGGTGAGATATTAGAAAGTGATATCAATTGGTACCATAATGTAATGACGTTATTGCGCAATTGGTTCTTCGTACAAACTGCAGCTATCAATCCAGATGCAAGAGGTGTGGCATTTAAGGATGAAGTTATGGGACGATTGATTCGTTTTGTGTCTGCCCACGAGGTTGGACACACCCTAGGATTACCTCATAATATGGGTAGTAGTGTAGCGTATCCTGTTGAAAAACTGCGTGATGCAGAATTCACAAAAAAATATGGTACAGCACCCTCTATTATGGATTATGCGCGCTTTAACTATGTAGCACAGCCAGGTGATGAAGGAGTAGCATTAATGCCAAACATAGGGCCATATGATAAATATGCCATTAAATGGGGTTATATGCCTATTCTAGAAGCAGAAACTGCTGAAGACGAAAAAAAGATATTAGATAGCTGGATTTTAGAAAAGGCAGGAGACCCAATATACCGTTTTGGAAGACAGCAATTCGGGGTCATTGACCCAAGTTCTCAAACTGAAGACCTTGGTGACGATGCCGTATTGGCTTCTGAATATGGTATAAAAAATCTGAAGCGTATTATTCCTAACTTGATTGAATGGACTGCTGAAGATGGTAAAAATTATGACGATCTTGAAACAATGTATGGCCAAGTCCTTGGACAATTTAATCGTTACATGGGCCACGTCGCATCAAACATAGGTGGTGTCTACGAATATTATAAAACATACGACCAAGAAGGAGCCGTTTATACACACGTTCCTGCTGACCACCAGAAAAAAGCCATGCAATTTATCCAAGATCAATTATTTACCACACCAGAGTGGATGTTAGATCAGAATATTTTCAATAAGATTGAAAATGCAGGACAAATTGAGCGTGTAAGAGGTATCCAGACAAGAACTCTAAATAATATGTTAGATTTTGGAAGAATGCAGCGTCTATTAGAAAACGAATCTATCAATGGTGATGAGGCTTATGGTCTATATGACATGATGAAAGACTTGCGCAAAGGCTTATTTAGTGAACTGCGTACAGGAAGAAAAATAGATATTTACAGACGTAATTTACAACGAGCCTATATAGAGCGTATGGAGTTTATTATGAAAAATGAACAACCTGAAATACCTGCGCAATTCAGAAGATTTGCGGGTACAACTTCTGTAAATGTGAGTCAATCTGATATTAGAGCAGTAGTGCGAGCAGAGCTCAAATCTTTACGTTCTCAGTTAAGGAGCGCTAGAGGTGCGGACGCCATGAGCAGAATTCATATTGCTGACGCTCTTGAGCGCGTGAATGATATTTTAGACCCTAATAACTAAGACAATCTGAAACTCTCAGAATTTACAAAGGCTTCGATTTTTATCGAAGCCTTTTTCATTATTCTTCCCTTATATCGTTGAATACATTATATTTACAGATATAAAAACACTAAAAAAATGAAAAAATTACTCTTCTTATGTATTGCTTTAATGGCATTTAATGTAAATGCCCAAGATTTAAAATCACTTAAAAGCTCTGCAGAAACTATGTCTAAATCGGTAGACAAAAGTTCTTTTGTAGAATCATTTGCAGCAGACCAGGTGAAGAAACTTACCAAAAAACTAAACCTGTCAGAGCAACAGCAAACCCAAGTGAGCAGCTTAGTCGTTTCTCAATTAAAATCGGAAAAAGTACAAAAGCTTATCTCAAGTTTTTCTCCAGAACAATTGATGGGTTCTGCAGCTAAAGATGAAATTGCCAAAACAGTTATGGGCAATAGTGCCTTTGAATCTGGAATGGATAAAATTCTTACCGACGAACAAAAAAAGATTAAACTATAATTCTGATTTATTTCACGATTTCAAAAAGGTTTCGATTAGCATGAAACCTTTTTTTGTTTCTATTCTCAGAAAAATTTCAGGATTTAAAATGATTAAGTGCTGAATAAAAGATTATAACATCGATAGTTTTTCATTCTATAAAACCTTCAAGAATCGTATGTTGGCAATAAAGCTGAAATGAAAAAATTAAAGAGTACTACTTGCTTTCCAAGTGCTTAACGATTTCAGAAGACTGTAATACTTCGTCATATCAGCTGAGAAAAAATTAGTATAAACCTTAAATTTGGTTCTAGTAGAAGAAGATTATCTTCGTACTTTTAAATAAATTAGTATTTTAGAGCGATAAACTAAACATTCAAAACATGAAAAAGGTAATTACACTCGTTTCTTTTGCGCTTTTAATGGTCGTTGGAACCCAATCCATGCTAGCGCAAAGAAATAAAATAGACATAAACGCTTTGGCTGCGGAAAAAACAGAAGCGTTGAGGCAACAGCTTAAATTTGATGACCAACAACGTGATGAAATTTATAAAGTGTACCAAGCTTATGTAGAGAAAAAATCTAGTCTAAGAGATGCCTCAAAAAACACACCTTCCTTAGAAAAACTTAATGCCTACAGAGATAAAAGATTCAAAAGTATTCTAACTGAGGCACAGTTTAAGCGTTACCTCACCATAAAAGAGGAATAAAATTTAAAAAAAGCTTCATTTTTCAATGGAGCTTTTTTTATAGTTCCTTAGCCACCACTTCTACTGCTGCAATAGTCTCGTTTAAATCCTTATAGGTTAAGGCATCTGTAATAAACCACGATTCAAAGGCACTGGGTGCAATATAGATTCCTCTTTTCAACATGCCATGAAAGAATACTTTGAAAGAATCATTATTACCCAATGCTGCCGACTGAAAATCCACAACCTCTTCTTTGCAAAAATGTACGGAAATCATTGAACCAATTCTATTGATGGTATGGTTCACATCATGTCGGTCTAATACATCAGCAATACCCTCATGAAGATATTTGGTCTTTTCTTCGAGTCGGTTCATTAATCCTTTATCCTTTTTAATAGCCTTAAGCATTTCATAGCCTGCCGCCATAGCCAAAGGGTTTCCGCTTAAGGTTCCTGCTTGATATACCGGACCAGTAGGTGCCAATACTTCCATGATTTCATTTCTTGCAGCAAAAGCGCCCACAGGCAGACCTCCTCCTATAACCTTACCAAAGCAAACAATGTCTGCATTTATACCTTTAAGTTCTTGAACACCTCCTTTGGCAAGCCTAAATCCAGTCATGACTTCATCAAAAATCAACAAGGCCTCGTTGGCGTCGCATAAATGCCTCAATCCTTCGAGAAACCCTTCTTTAGGTGGTATGCAGCCCATATTTCCAGCTACTGGTTCTACAATTATAGCTGCAATTTCATTTTTATTAGCGTTGAACAACCGTTCCACACTATCTAAATCATTAAAATGAGCCAAAAGGGTATCTTTTGCTGTACCTTGGGTTACGCCAGGGCTGTTTGGCGATCCAAAGGTGATTGCTCCACTTCCTGCCTGAATTAAAAAAGCATCACTATGCCCATGATAGCAACCAGCAAACTTTATTATTTTCTCTTTTTTTGAAAAGCCCCTTGCCAAGCGTATAGCGCTCATACAAGCTTCAGTCCCGGAATTGACAAAACGAATTTTATCAATATTAGGAACCATGGAAACGGCCAATTCGGCAATTTCAGTTTCCAATTTGGTTGGCATACCATAAGACGTCCCTAGTTCTGCTTTTTCTTTTACGGCATCCACAACGGGCTGAAACGCATGCCCTAGAATCATAGGACCCCAAGAATTGATATAGTCTATAAATCTATTGCCATCTTCATCATACACATAAGCACCTTTGGCAGACTTAGCAAAAATTGGTGTACCACCAACAGCTTTAAAAGCTCTTACAGGTGAGTTTACCCCTCCTGGAATGACTTGCTCTGCTTCTTTAAATAATGCGCTACTTCTTTGATATAACATACGTTTAATTTGGTATCATTAATTCTTGGCCTAAAGCCAAGTTGTTTGTTGTTAGATTATTGAGTTCTTTAATAGCTTCTACTGTAGTTTTATAGCGTTTTGCCAAGGAATACAAGGTATCTCCCCTTTCTACGATATAGCGCAAAACTCCACTATTGACCTTTACTAATTCCTTGTCTTCACTATCACTTCCCAAAACCTCAGCATCATATCTATACAGCTCATAGCGTTCTATTAAGCTAATTAACTTCTGCGGATACTTTCGATCGGTAGCATAGCCAGCAGCTTTTAAACCTTTAGCCCATGCCTTATAATCATCTGGTTTAAGCCTAAAAAGATTGGCGTAACGCTTTCGGCCAGTGAGAAATTCTGAATGGTCTCTATAAGAGGACTCGGCCTGATTATATTTTCTGAAGCACTCCTGTGACCTATCGTCATCATGGTATATTTTGGCACCCTTCCAACCATGGCACTTAATGCCGAAGTGATTATTAGCCTCAACCGCCAAACGTCCTCTGCCTGAACCCGATTCTAAAATACCCTGCGCAAGGGTAATACTTGCCGGAATTTTAGCCGTGCGCATTTGGCGCATAGCAATCTCAGCAAATTCTTCAATATACATTTCTGTAGATGATGGCGGTTTTGTTGTGGTTGCAGTTTCCTTTGCTTCGGGTTCTGTTGTGGTCCTATCTATAACTTCCTTGGTCTTGTTCTTTTTAGTGACAGCACTTTTTTTTGAACCACAACTCACAGCAAACGAGACCACCCAAACACACAGAATTATTCTAGATACTTTCATCAATCTATTAATGGTAGATTTTTTTGTTTTAATCTTATGTTCATCCCTTCTATGCCCTGCAAACCTCCTGTATGAATGGCAAGAATTTTAGATTCCTTTGGGAAAAAATCCTTGGCCATTAAATCAAATATCCCATACATCATTTTTCCAGTATAAATTGGGTCTAATGGAATACCATACTTGGCTTTAAACCTATTGATAAACGAAATCAAGTCAGCATTTATTTTTCCATAGCCGCCAAAATGATAATCTGTGATAATATCCCAATTTTTTTGTTGTGCAAATTTACGAATATCGTTGCGAATAAAATCACCTTTTAACGCTGGAAAACCCAAGACTTTTTGATGGCTTTGGGAACTATTTATAATGCCTGAAATAGTACCTCCAGTCCCTACTGCGCAACAAATGAAATCATAAATAGAATCCTCTTTCTTAAGTATTTCCTCACAACCCTTTACTGCAAGGGCATTGGTGCCGCCTTCTGGTAACATATAAAATTCGCCAAATTGGTTTTGCAAACGATTCAAAAACTCGTGCTCTCCTTTTGTTCTATATTCTTCCCTACTTACAAAATGGAATGCCATACCATTTTTTTTGGCAAATCTCAAGGTAGGATTCTCCTCAATCTTATCTACAAGCTCCTCTCCTCTAATTACGCCAATGGTATTTAAACCAGCCTGCTTTCCAGCATAAGCTGTAGCCGCTATGTGGTTGGAATAGGCGCCACCGAAAGTAAGAAGATTGGCATAGCCAAGATTCTTTGCCTCTTCGAGGTTGTATTTCAGCTTGCGGAATTTATTTCCTGATACAAAGGGATGAATAAGGTACTCTGGCTTTATAAAGACCTGATTATCAATATGGATATTACGTAAGTCAGTATTTTGAAGCATTTAGACTGTTTTTTTAACAAAACTTTAATTCTAATATTAAATTATCATTAATTTTAATACATTTAGACCAAATTCCCTATATAATCTATCTTATTTAAACCAGATAACGGCAAGACAAGTTATGGTATTTGTGCTTGTTTTGAAGATAGATTATGTGTCAAAAACTGCTATATTTCTTATTTATTATCTCTATTGGTGCAGAAGGATATTCACAAGATGATCCTTGTACAGCGATTCCATTGCCATTAAGCCCTGTTGGTTCATGCAACTACATAATTGGAGACAATACAGGGGCAACAGATTCAGATCTAATTAACCCAAATATTGACGCTCCTTCTGGGTGCGAACCTGTCAGTGCCAACTATGCTGGCGCTGATGTATGGTTTTATATTGATTTGGGGCCTACTACAACAAGTATAGAAATAGACCTGACACATATTGCCACTTCTAA
This sequence comes from uncultured Flavobacteriaceae bacterium, assembly GCA_964524415.1. Lineage (GTDB taxonomy): Bacteria > Bacteroidota > Bacteroidia > Flavobacteriales > Flavobacteriaceae > Winogradskyella. The sequence goes on along the minus strand of CAZGDG010000016.1, from coordinate 14,158 downwards.
TTTTGATGATGGAGTTATAGCATTATATACTGGTACTTGTGGAGGAAACTTATCCATTGTAGAATGTGACGATGATTCAGGAAGTGGATTTCTAGAACCTAATTTTAGTGTTTTAAATACGCTTACTCCAAATACAAGAGTTTATGTTCGCGTTTGGGAATGGGGAGGTTCTGATGAAGGGACTTTTAATATTTGTGCCTCGGAAGTTGTACCTGTACCACCACCTAGCTGTGGTGATTCTTTTTATGATACAGGAGGTCCTTCTGGAGATTATAGTAACGATGAACTTATTACTACAACTTTAGTTCCCGATGTAGCGAATACCGCTATTGTTGCTACTTTTACCTATTTTGAAACGGAGGCATGTTGTGATGAATTGAGGGTCTATGATGGCCCTGATGCCACATTCCCTCTTATAGGCACCTACGCTGGTAATGTCATTCCGCCTGTGTTAACTTCAAATCATCCTTCTGGCGCACTTACTTTTGTTTTTGAAAGTGACTTTTCTATCACAGGTGGTGGATTTGCGGCAGATATCACCTGTGTAGATAGATGTAATTTAATTATCTCAGACACTAATTACCCGATTGGCTCGGATAGCTGTAATCTTGATTACATCGAATTGACAACAAATGCCGTACCTCCACCACCAACCAATGTTATTTTCTCTGAAACATTTGACAACGCCACTTTCCCTACGGGTTGGTCAACGGTAAATGGAGCTGCCAGTGCAAACTGGATAATTTCAACAACAAATAATGCTGGTGGCACAGCTAATGAAGCTATGTTAGATTGGATAACTGGAAGTGACAATTCCACTTGGACTCTATCCTCACCGCCTATAAATATAGCAGGCCAAACAAATCTTCAACTTAGTTTTTATCATGACTTATGGCAGTTTGGCACAAATTTCTCAATTTATTTAGAGACTTCCCTGGATAATATAGCATGGACAACTCAATATAGTGTCGCAAATCCTCCTGATATCAGTGAGATTCGAAATGTTGATTTGTCATCTTTAGATGGCAACAACACTTTCTATCTACGTTTTAGATTAACTGGAGATTCATTTGACATATTTTACTGGGCTATAGATAACGTAGTTGTTTCCGCAGATGGTACACCATCACCTCCTCAAATTATATGGATTCCTGAAACTGGTTTGTATACTGATAGCACATTAACTACTCCTTACACAGCGGGAAATTTTGCTGGTACTGTTTATGCTGCTCCTAATGGCGTACAGACTTATACTGCAACGGATGAAAATGGTTGCACGGATACGGTTACTGTAACATTCAATAAAAAAATATGGAATGGAACAGCAGGAAACACAAATTGGAATACTGCAACAAATTGGCTGCCTATTGGAATTCCTGGAGATAACAATTGTATAATTATTCCTGATACTGGTGGAAATGACCCAATAATCAATGGAACTACAAACGGTAATGGGCTAAATCTCACTATTCAAAATGGTGCTTCGTTGACTCAACAACCTAATTCAACCCTGACCATTGTAAACGTTATAGATGTAGAAACTGGCGCCACCTATACCATGGAAGACAGTGCAAGCTTAATCCAAATTGATGATGTAGCAAATACCGTTGACGGTCTATTCGCGATGGATAGAACAGCCAATATGAGACAAAATGATTATGTCTATTGGTCATCACCTGTTACATCGTTCAATATTGAAAACGTCTCTTCGGGAACGCCAAATGGCTACAAATACGAATGGGTGCCAACTTTGTTTCAAGGTATTGGACCAATTGGTGTTGGAGACATGGTTTTTGGAGAATGGCAAGGATATGACACTGGGGCTATGGTCGTTGGAAAAGGTTATATCATTAGAGGTCCTAATGGACACCCTAATGCACCATCTCCCTTTTCTGTAAACTTTAACGGCATCCCTAATAATGGAGAGATTATTCAACCAATTGTTCGAGGTGATTATAATGGAGCAGATTATCTCTATCAGCCTAATGTCCCAGGGCCCTTCCTAACAGTTACCAGCGACGATGACAATTGGAACCTAATTGGAAATCCATATCCCTCTGCTATTAATGCCATTGATTTTCTCACATTACCTGCCAATTCAAATATTGATGGGTTTGTTTACTTATGGACCCATGGTACTGATATAAATGCCGGAAATCCAGACCCCTTCTATGACGATTATGTATTCAATTACAATCCAGCTGATTATGTTGCTTACAATGCGAGCGGCACGTCAATTCCCACAGGATTTCTTGGAAATATAGCTGCTGGTCAAGGTTTTTTCGTGCTTATGAACGATTTAGCTACAACTACTGAAACAGTCACATTTAACAATTCTATGCGTAATAGCAGTTATGCTAACAATCAGTTTTACCGAACAGGTGAACAAGAAAGCAATTCTTCCAATGAGACTCATAGAATCTGGTTAGATTACATTCCACCCAACGGGACAACTAATACCACCCTAATTGCTTACGTCTCTGGAGCCACAAATTCCCAAGATCGCTTATACGATGCTAAAATCTTACAGAGCAGTGGTCTTAATTTATATTCATTAATTGAGGAGAACTCGTTTATTATTCAAGGGAGACAATTACCCTTTGATGATTCCGATATCGTGCCACTAGGACTCAATGTCACTGAGGCAGGCAGCCAAACAATCGCTATTAACGGTTTAGAAGGCCTCTTTTTGGATGACCAAAATCCAATTTATATTGAGGATTTATACACAGGTACACTGCATGATCTCAAAAGTGCACCATATTTCTTTAATAGTGCTGAAGGTGTTTTTAATGATAGGCTTATATTACGTTACAATGCCGAAAGCTTAGGCCTTGATGACCCGAATGCATCCCAGGGTTTAATTGTATATCAACGAGAAGATAAAATCAATATTGAATCAAAATCAAACTCCATTTCTGATATCAAAGTCTACGATGTCTTAGGGAGGTCATTACTTGAGAAATCGAATATTAACCTAAACAGGTATACCATTGAAGAATTGTCACCAAAAACACAAGTGCTTTTATTAAAAATTTCTTTAATAGATGGTACTGAACATTTCGCAAAAATTATATTCTAAAATATCGCATAAAACCGAACAAAGGCCTCGTTTTTAAATAATCAAGGTCTTTTTCATTTTTGTAAGCTTCACGCTCAAAGGAAATATTTTGGTATGCTTCCTTCCAATTTTTGTAGGCAATTAGGCGAAAAACAAATTCTAGACCATAGATAATATAAAATGGCACTATAAGAAGTTCTAGTTGCTGTCTTAGATGAATACCTTCATGATTTACCACAACACTATTTCCTCTTAATGATTCGTTCTTAAGAAAGATTAATGGATAGAGTGTCAAACCACAATAACCTTTTGGAACGATATATTATGATATCAGTATCACAGTCCATAGCGAACAAAAATCAAACCAAATTGCGTTATCTTTGTATTAGATGAAAAAGTTTGTCCCCATAGAAGAAGGTGATTATTACCTTACACCAGAAGGCTACCGCTGTTTTACGGAGCAATATCTCCTTAAAAGAGGCTACTGTTGTGAAAGTGGCTGTAGACATTGTCCTTATGGATTTAAAAAAACTGATTTAAAACAAAAGTGATGCAACTAACCGATTTGTCGTTTAAAGAAGAAATACTAGAAGGAATTCCAGACTATCTTCCGGAACCCAAACCATATGATTCCTCCATAAATCATGCCCCTAAACGCAAATCTATTTTATCAGATGAGGAAAAGAAGCTTGCACTTAAAAATGCCTTGCGCTATTTTGATAAAAAGTTCCACAACGTATTGATAGAGGAGTTCAAAAATGAACTTGAGACCTATGGGCGCATTTACATGTACCGCTTTAGACCAAGTTACAAAATGTACGCGCGGCCAATAGATGATTATCCTGCAAAAAGTAAGCAAGCGGCGGCCATTATGCTTATGATTCAAAATAATCTAGATTATGCGGTGGCTCAACATCCTCATGAGCTCATTACGTATGGTGGTAATGGCGCAGTATTTCAAAATTGGGCGCAATACAGGCTCACTATGAAATATTTGGCCGAAATGACGGACCAGCAAACCTTAGTCATGTATTCTGGCCATCCCATGGGCTTATTCCCAAGTCACAAGGAGGCACCGCGTGTTGTAGTAACTAATGGCATGATGATTCCCAATTATTCAAAACCAGATGACTGGGAAAAATATAATGCGCTCGGTGTAACCCAATATGGTCAAATGACTGCAGGCAGTTACATGTACATTGGGCCACAAGGGATTGTCCATGGTACCACAATCACTGTTTTAAATGGCTTTAGAAAGATAGGTAAGGCTCCTAAAGGTCGTCTTTTTGTTACTTCTGGATTAGGAGGCATGTCGGGAGCACAACCAAAAGCTGGGAACATTGCAGGCTGCATCACCGTCTGTGCCGAAGTTAATCCTAAAATCACGCAAGTGCGACTCGACCAAGGCTGGATTGATGAAAAAATTACGGATTTAGATGACCTCGTTCATCGTGTTATCAAAGCTCAAAAATCTAAAGAAGTCGTATCCATTGCCTACTTGGGCAATGTCGTGGATGTCTGGGAAAAGTTTGATGAAGCAGGACTTCATATTGACTTGGGTAGCGACCAAACCTCCTTGCATAATCCATGGGCTGGCGGTTATTATCCGGTTAGTCTAAGTTTTGAAGAAGCCAATGACATGATGGCGACTAACGTTGAGGAATTTAAATCACACGTTCAGGAAAGCCTAAGACGACATGCATCCGCAATAAATGCTCACACGGCCAAGGGCACCTATTTCTTTGACTATGGCAATGCGTTTTTGCTTGAAGCGTCTAGAGCAGGAGCCGATGTCATGAGTAAAACTCCAACTATTGGAAGAGAATTTAAATACCCAAGCTACGTTCAGGATATTATGGGTCCTATGTGTTTTGATTATGGCTTTGGCCCATTTAGATGGGTCTGTGCCTCAGGTAAAGAAGAGGATTTGTTGAAGACCGATGAAATTGCCTGCGGCGTTTTAGAGGCAATTATGAAGCATTCACCCCAAGAAATTAAGCAGCAAATGGCAGATAACATCCAATGGATAAAAGGGGCTCAACAAAACAAGCTCGTTGTTGGTTCCCAAGCACGAATCTTATATGCAGATGCAGAAGGCCGAATGAAAATAGCCGAAGCTTTTAACCAAGCTATCGCCAAGGGAGAGATTGGTGAAGTAATTTTAGGCAGGGACCATCATGATGTAAGCGGCACGGATTCTCCGTACAGAGAGACAAGTAATATTTATGATGGCTCTCGCTTTACTGCAGACATGGCCATACAAAACGTTATAGGCGATAGTTTTCGAGGTGCTACTTGGGTAAGTATACACAATGGCGGTGGTGTTGGTTGGGGCGAGGTGATTAATGGCGGATTCGGCATGGTTCTTGATGGTTCTAAAGAGGCAGATAGGCGATTAAAACAAATGCTGTTTTGGGATGTCAATAATGGTATTTCAAGACGAAGTTGGGCAAGAAACGAAGGCGCAATTTTCGCCATAAAACGTGCCATGAAAAATGAACCTAATCTCAAAGTTACCCTGCCAAACGAAGTTGACGATACATTATTAGAATCATTATAAAAAAGTACTATGAAAACATTAATTAATTACAATGACCTCTTCAACGGAAGGGTTATTTCCAAAAGACTTCGAAAAGTCACAGGACTACTCTTGTTGGCTTTGATGCTATCTTCATGCAGTTCTATAAGAGTTGCGGTAGATTACGAAAAAAACACGGATTTTAACAGTTATAAAACCTTTGCTTTTTACAAACCTGGTATTGATAAAGCAGAGATTAGTGACATTGATAAAAGACGTATTTTAAGAGCTATAGAATCTGAGCTGTTGGCCAAAGGACTGACCAAATCAGAAGAACCAGATTTATTGGTAAGTATTTTTACCAAGTCAAACCAACGTGTGGACGTCTACAACAACGCTTGGGCCGGATGGGGCTGGGGCGGCTGGGGTTGGGGACCCGGTTGGGGCTGGGGCGGTTGGGGTCCTGGCTGGGGCTGGGGACCTGGTTGGGGCGGAAGTCAAGTCTCTACTTCAGTTGAAGGTGTATTGTTTATTGATTTAATCGATGCCAAGAAAAATGACCTCGTGTGGCAAGGTTCAGGCACAGGCTATTTGGTAAATAAAAGTGTTGAAAAGAAAGAAGAAAGAATAAAAGAATTCGTGGCGCAAACAATGGCTGAGTTTCCGCCGAATCAAGAGTGATAAAAACAACAATCTATTTAAAAGCACTGGATAATTTCAGTGCTTTTTTTGTTTATCTATGTTTTTAATTAATTCGTCTATCTTTGCCGACTTTTAAGCACATTGATTATGATTCTTGGACAGACCACTAGAAAAAATTTTACCCAAAATCCAAAAAACGACATACTATCTGGACTAACTGTTGCTCTCGCTCTCGTTCCTGAAGCTGTTGCTTTCGCTTTTGTTGCAGGTGTTGATCCGCTAGTAGGCCTTTATGGTGCCTTTATTATGGGATTGGTTACAGCGCTTTTTGGAGGTAGACCCGGAATGATATCTGGTGCAACTGGTGCTATGGCGGTAGTTATGGTTCACTTAATTCAAAAAGGTAATATAGTTGGTCAAGGTTTAGAAACACCAATAGAAAACTTAGGACTACAATGGCTGTTCATAACTTTATTGTTTGTTGGTGGCATTCAGATTTTAGCTGGTATTTTTAAACTGGGCAAATTTGTGAGACTTATTCCTCATCCCGTCATGATGGGATTTGTAAACGGTTTGGCCATTGTAATATTCTTATCACAATTAAGTCTATTCCCAAATGTTGTCCCAAAAGACATTTCAATTTGGAATAATACTTCCGATTGGTTTACAGCACTATTCTCCAATCTTCCGTTTTGGAAAATGATGGCATTCATCGGTTTAACTATGGCCATTATGTATGGTTTGCCAAAACTGACCAAAAAAATTCCCGCAGCCCTAATTGCGATTATTGTCGTAGCTGCAATTACAATTTTTGGAAATATTGAAATGAGTACTGTGGGCTCTTTTATTAGAGAAGGTGGTGGCGAAGGGTTACAAGGAAGCCTGCCAACCTTCCAAGACCAAATATTCACCCTATTTTATACTCTTGCAGGGCATTGGGATACCATTCTGTCAACAGCAGTGATATTGGCTGCCGTAGGACTTATTGAATCACTAATGACACTCAATCTTGTTGATGAAATAACTGAAACACGCGGAAACGGAAACAGGGAGTGCATCGCTCAAGGCAGTGCCAATATATTAAACGGTCTTTTTGGTGGCATGGGAGGCTGCGCTATGATCGGCCAATCCATTATCAATGTAGATTCTGGAGGAAGAGGTCGCTTGTCTGGAACTATTGCCGCCATTGCCCTACTCTGCTTTGTTTTATTCGGTGCGCCTTTAATAGAACAAATTCCTATCGCTGCCTTAGTTGGTGTGATGTTCATGGTAGTTATTGGCACCTTTGCATGGAGTAGTTTTAGAATAATCAGAAAAATTCCAGTCTCTGATGCCATAGTTCTTATTGCAGTCTCTGCGATTACCGTATGGAAGGACTTAGCCATTGCCGTTATTGCTGGAGTAATTATCTCGGCTTTGGTATTCGCTTGGAAGAATGCCACTATGATTAGAGCTCGCAAACGCATTCAAGATGATGGCACTAAAACTTATGAAATTTGGGGTCCTCTGTTTTTTGGCTCAGTCCAAACCTTTAACTCTAAATTTGATGTTAAGAACGACCCTCCTACGGTAGAAATTGATTTTATCGAATCTCGAGTTAGTGACCATTCGGCCTTAGAAGCTATTTTCAATATTGTGAAAAAATATCAAGCTGCAGGAAAAACCATTAAGCTTAAACACCTCAGTGAAGACTGTAAGATTTTGTTACGAAAGGGAAGCCCTATTTTTGAAGAAGTAATTATTGAAGACGTTGACGACCCTAGATATCATCTAGCTGCGAATCCAGAAGAATTTACAAAACCGCTTTCCTCTTATGATATTTAAACCGTATTAATAGCCTAACAACTCCTCTATCTTGGCCTTAACTTTCTCAGTAGAAGGAATCATGGTTTGTTCCAAGGTTGAATTTAATGGTATGGCTGGCATATTTTCGCTTCCAATGACCATAACTGGTGCATCAAGGAATTTAAAGCATTCTTCCTGAATTTTTCCAGCCAAGGCTCGGGCAAAACTATTATTGGAAGGCTCTTCGGTAACTACCAAACATTTGCCTGTTTTCTTTACAGACTTCATAATGGTGTCTTCATCGAGCGGATAAAGTGTTCTTAAATCAACGATTTCAATTTGATCGCGCATACCCAATTCACCCGAAGCGTTATAGGCCCAATGCACTCCCATTCCATATGTAACAATCGTTAGGGTTTCTTCGGTTTCCTGAGGCCAGATTTCTTGTGGCAACCAGGCTTTTCCTAAAGGTAAAACATAGTCTTCACCAGGCTCTACTGAAGTTGCCGTTGATGTTCCAGGAACTTTAGACCAATACAAGCCTTTATGTTCCAAAATCACAACAGGATTTGGATCGTAAAAGGCTGCTTTCATAAGTCCCTTCAGGTCGGCACCGTTACTTGGGTAAGCTATTTTAATACCTCTTATGTTAGTCAGGACACTTTCTACGGAAGACGAATGGTAAGGCCCTCCACTTCCGTAAGCTCCAATTGGTACACGCAAAATCATACTCACTGGCCATTTGCCATTAGATAGATAACAACTACGACTTACCTCTGTAAATAATTGATTTAATCCTGGCCAAATATAGTCTGCAAATTGAACCTCAACTATAGGCTTTAACCCCACAGCACTCATCCCAACGGTTGAACCGACGATAAATGCCTCCTGAATAGGCGTATTAAAAACGCGATCGTCACCAAATTTCTGGGCCAACGTCGCTGCTTCTCTAAACACACCGCCAAGCCTACCACCAACATCTTGGCCATAAAGCAAGCATTCTTTATGCTCTCGCATTAATTCCTCAACGGCGAACAGGGCACAATCTACCATCACCACTTTATCGGCACCTTCCGGCTCGCGAACACCTCGCTCTTCAGTAATTGGTGTAGGCACGAAATCATTGGTAAATAAATCTTCGGGCTTAGGATCGTCAGCTTTCAGTGCTTTTTTATAATCGGCTTCCACCTCAGCCTTAGCTTGTTCTTCAATTTCATTAACATCGTCTTCAGAGAAGCCATTATCCAATAATTGCTGTCTTAAAACAGGATATGGATCTCTAGAACGTGCCTCATCCAAATCATCGCGATACCATTCCATACGCACCCCTGAGGTATGGTGATTTAAAAGCGGAACCCTTGCATGTACTAAGAACGGTCTTCTTTCATTCCTTATGGTAGCAATTACGCTTTTAAGGGTTGTATAGCTCTCGATAAAATTAGCCCCGTCAATGGAAACAGCTTCTAGCCCCTTGAATCCCTTGGCATATTCATAGGCGTTTTGCGCTCGGGTTTCAGCGGCATTTGCAGAAATATCCCAGCCGTTATCTTGTACGACATATAACATTGGCATCTGCTTTAAGGCAGCCATTTGAAACGCTTCGGCAATTTCACCTTCTGTCACCGAGGCATCTCCTAGTGAACATACTGAAATAGGATTTTCTGCTGATGTATCATTTAATCCTTGTAACTCCTTGTATTGAAGACCCATAGCAACACCAGTTGCCGGAATAGCCTGCATACC
>CAZGDG010000016.1:2906-4309 GCA_964524415.1 uncultured Flavobacteriaceae bacterium | reverse complement strand
ATTTTTATGGCGTTTAAGGTGTCATTTACTTTGACCGCAACTGGACTTTCGTCTGAAACATGGATGGTTTCGTTCTCCAGACCTATTTCCTTGATATAAGCTATTCCAACTGCAGTACCCGTTCCAAAGGCTTCTTCCAAGGTACCATCTTGTGATGCTTGCCGAATTTCATCAATAGTAATTTTACGCTCTGTAACTTTATAGCCCATGGATTTAAGCAATTCTATCACACTTAATCTCGTAATACCATGCAACACAGAACCATCTAATTCTGGTGTAATGAAGTTACCATTAATCTTGAAGAAAATATTCATGGTTCCAACCTCCTGAATGTATTTGTGCTCTGCCGCATCTAACCATAAAACTTGATCATAACCTTTTGCCTTGGCCAACTCTGTAGGACGAATGGCCGCAGCGTAATTTCCTGCCGCTTTTGCCTCTCCAGTTCCACCTGCAGCAGCTCTTATGTACTGTTTTTCTGCCCATAGTTTAATGTGTTTGCTAAAATAAGGACCTGCTGGCGATGCCATAATCACAAACTTATAGCTCGTGGCTGCGCGCATTCCAATGAATGCCTCCGTAGCGTACATGAATGGCCTTAAGTATAAAGCACTTCCTTGTTGTGGTGGAATCCATGCTTTATCCAGTGCTACCAATTCTTTAAGTCCTTCTAAAAAGAGCTCTTTGGGAACTTCTGGCATTCCCATTCGTTCTGCGCTTTTATTCAACCGTTCAGCATTAAGTTCTGGTCTGAACAACAATGGAATACCTTCTGGACTTTTATAGGCTTTCATCCCTTCAAATATCGCTTGACCATAATGCAGTGCCATTGCCGCAGGGTGGGTAGGAATTGGTTGAAGCGGCTCTATTCTAGGATTGACCCATTGACCGTTTTCATAATCGCATATAAACATGTGATCGGTAAAAGACGTTCCTAGTGGAATATTGTTAAAATCTAATTGGTCGATTTTAGATTTTTCAATCGGTGTTATACTAATGTTGTTGCTCATAATTATTGTTATTCATTATCACCCAAAACCAGTTCTAGGTGAAACACTATTATATTTTCCTATTTATATCAAATTGTTCTAGATAATCAGCAACACGACGCACAAAACTGCCACCTAAGTAACCATCAACCACTCTATGGTCAAATGATAAGGATAAGTACATCATACTTCTAATAGCTATTTCATCGCCATTTTCCGTTTCAATGACCTCAGGACGCTTTTTTATTATACCCAAAGCTAATATGGCCACTTCGGGTTGATTGATAATTGGTGTTCCCATCACGCTACCAAAAGTGCCTACGTTGGAGATAGTGAATGTACTACCCTTTATATCATCTGCATTAAGTTTGTTTTCCCTTGCTTTTAAAACCAATGCATTCACCTCTTTCGCCA
>CAZGDG010000016.1:0-2806 GCA_964524415.1 uncultured Flavobacteriaceae bacterium | reverse complement strand
ACATAGGCCGTGACGTGCGGTGAAGTGTGCTTGGAATACACCATATGGTCTGCAATCATTTGCCGCATACGGTCCATTTCAATAATTTTACCCTTACCTTTATCAAAGGTCAGTTGTGGTATTCTGTAGGCTGTTGGATCCGATTGTGCAGCTGGCTGAGCAAATTTATAGGGTCGGCCATCTTCGATATATTTAAAAACATCACTTTTTCGCAACCGCCCTTCCGCTCCAGTTGCCGGAATCCGTGCCAATTCCTCAAAACTGATATGATGTGCTTTTGCAATTGAAACCACCAAGGGTGAAAAAAAGGTATTTGAATTTGAAACCCTGAACTCCTGATTTAGCTCTTGGGCAGGGACCTCTACTTTTTTGGTTTTAGTTACCTGCTTGGTCTTCGGAAGCTGTGTTTTAGGTGACTCCTTCTCTTTTTTATCAGAAGGTTTAGACATCTCTCCATTACTATTTATGATGGCTATGGTCTCACCTATTTTTATAACTTCATTAGGCTGATACAATATTTCCTCAACCACACCAGAAACGTTAGAAGGAACCTCTGAATCCACCTTGTCTGTCGCTACCTCTAACAACATTTCGTCCTTATCTATAGTATCACCGACATTTTTAAACCAAGTGATGATTGCCGCTTCCGTAATACTTTCGCCCAATTTGGGCATTTTAAATTCAATTTTCGCCACCGATAATCAGAGTTTATTCTCAAGCAATAAAGGTAGTTATTACCTCATTTTACTTATGTTAAAAACCTATAAAAAGAATTTATAAAGATTATTTTTCTTTATTTAATCAATTTAGAAGTAATTTATTCTTTATTTTGAATTTTTAAAGATCTATAACAAATTATTTTCTGATGGGATACGAATTGGACAAAACAGACCTTCATATATTAAAGATACTTCAAAAAAATAGCAATCGCACCACAAAAAGCATTGCCAATGAATTAGGCATGTCTACATCTCCTGTTTTTGAACGTATTAAGAAACTTGAAAAGGAAGGTTATATCAAGAAATATGTTGCTGTTTTAGACAACAAAAAACTAGGCCTTAAACTTACCGTCTTTATTGGTATTACCCTTCAGGGGCATACAAGGAGTTACCTAGAAAAGTTTGTGGCAGAAATCAATAATTTTCCGGAAATAGTGGAATGTCATCGCGTTAGCGGTAATTTCGACTATCTTCTCAAACTTGTGGTTGAGGACATTGAAGCTTACGAAACCTTCATTATATCCAAGTTAACCCTACTACCTTACCTAGGAAATGTACAAAGTCTCATCACCCTATCTACCGGAAAAGAAACGAACGAAATTGATTTAAGCAGGTTATAAACTTACAGTGGGTTTTTGTTCGATAGATTGAACCTCGTCTTAATCTTTTAGTCCCTAAACGATTCCCTTAACGTTTTGTAGACGTCTTTCTGAACTTTTCTATCTTCAGGAACTTGACGAAGCGGCTCTACTTGCCTCAGTGATTCATGACATTCTTTAGGTAATTGCTGATACAATTGAGTGCCCTTGGTTTTCCAAGCAATCATCTTATCAGAGACCTCTTTGACTACCTTTGCGGGATTTCCGACCACCAAACTGCGCTTTGGGATAATAGTTTCCGCCTTAACAAATGACATCGCACCTACGATGGCCTCATCGCCTATTTCAGCATCATCCATAATTACTGAATTCATACCAATTAAACAATTACGACCTAAGTTTGCGCCGTGTATGATGGCGCCATGACCAACGTGAGCACTTTCCTTTAGCGTAATGGATTTCCCCGGGAACATATGAACCGTACAATTCTCCTGGATGTTGACACCATCTTCAAGTACTATCTGGCCCCAATCTCCTCGAATGGCAGCTCCTGGACCTATGTAGCAATTTTTTCCAATAATAACATTTCCTGTTACGGCTGCTAGTGGATGCACGAAACTACTTTCATGCACTACTGGTATAAACCCTTGAAATTCGTAGATCATTTATTTAAAACGTTTTAAGGTCTCTTTGGTGAATTCGCTTAACACTAACCGACCACTAATGGCTGCACGCTCTGCCAATAAATCATCCCAATCTTCTGTACCTGTCCAGAACATTTTTTTCATTTCTCGCATTGCTTCGGGATTATAGGTGCACAAATGTTCTGCAAAAGTTCTAACACCTTCGTCCAGTGCTTCCGTGGTTTCAAATACCTGTGCGTAAAGCCCCTTGTTTTTAGCCCAATCGGCAGAATAAAAACTGTTAGCATCTATAGCGATTTGAGACATGCCGCTTAAGCCCAATTTACGCTCAACTGCAGGACCTACCACAAAAGGACCAATCCCTACATTAAGTTCACTAAGTTTTATAGAGGCATATTTTGTAGCCATGCAATAGTCCGTAGCCGATGCGACACCAACACCACCTCCCACAGTTTTTCCTTGAACCCTACCTATTATAAATTTGGGGCACTTGCGCATGGCATTGATAACATTGGCAAAACCCGAAAAGAACACCTTGCCGGTAGCTTCATCATCAATGTTTATGAGCTCATTGAAACTAGCGCCTGCACAAAAGGTCCTGTCTCCTCCACTTTTTAGGACAATAACTTTTATCTCGCCATTGTTACCGGCTTCAGTGATGGTATTTGCCAATTTTGCCAAGATATCACCTGGCAATGAATTGTGCGCAGGATGGAAAAATTCAATATATCCTACCCCATTTTCAATATGTTGTTTTACGTATGCTTCTTCCATAATTTATAGTAATCCGAATTGTTCAAAGTGATGATTGTAATGTTTTCTGTGGAACAAATTCCATTCATAT
>CAZGDG010000015.1:1613-41503 GCA_964524415.1 uncultured Flavobacteriaceae bacterium | reverse complement strand
CGGTTACCGATGAGTGTGGCAACAGCACATCTGCCGACCAGACCATTACAGTGGTGGATACCACTGCGCCGACATTCACTGTACCTGATGACATCACTATAGAATGTGATGTTGACCCTACAGACTTAACCATAACAGGAGATGTGACAGATGAAGCTGATAATTGTTCTGCAAATTTAGAGGCTTCTTATAGTGATAGTTCTGCAAACGGTTCGTGCGTCAATGAATATACCATTACACGAACTTGGACATTGACTGATGACTGTGGCAATACCACCACCTTAAATCAGACCATATTCGTGGTGGATACCACTGCACCAACATTTACAGTACCTGCAGATATAACGATTGAATGCGATGTAGATCCTACAGATCTTACTATCACTGGTGATGTTACAGACGAAAATGACAATTGTTCTTCGGGATTAGAAGCTACGTACGATGATATAATTAGTGAAGGTAATTGCCCTAACACTTATACCATTGAGAGAAAGTGGCTAGTGATTGACGAATGTGAAAATATGAGTTCTCATCTTCAAATAATTACCGTTCAAGATACTACAGCACCTGAGTTTATAGAAAGTCTACCTGCTGATATTACAGTTGAATGCGATGCAATACCCGAAACAGAGACCTTAACTGCTTCTGATAATTGCGAAGACGTTTCTGTAGAGTTCAGTGAGGAAATAGTTGAAGGTGCATGTATTGGTAATCAAATTATCTCTAGAACATGGTCTGCAACAGACTCTTGCGGAAATACAGTTAGTCATACGCAGATTATAACTGTTGATGATACTACACCACCCGCTTTAGTAACTCCTTTTGACGAAGATATTATTGCTGCTTGTGATGATATCCCTGCAGTTCCTAACCTTGTTTTCGAAGATGCCTGTTCCAATAATATAGAGGTTGATTTTACAGAAGAATCGACACAAATGAACGATTTCGAAGATTATTCTATTATTAGAACTTGGATAGTTACAGATGACTGTGGTAATTCTAGTGAATTTGTTCAAAATATTACTGTTGAAATCAGCAATATCATTGATGCCTTCGACGCCAATAGATGTATTCTAGATTCTGAGTTTGACTTATTTGACCTACTTCAAGGTGACTTTGATATGAATGGAACTTGGTCTGTAGTGTCAGGTGATGCTACCTTAGATGGAAGTCTATTCGACCCAGGGTCTGTAGAGCTTGGCGTATACACTTTCAAATATGCTATAACAGAAGGACCTTGCCCAACAGAAGTTGAAGTTAATGTAACCATTGATGATGACTGTGTGGTTCTTGCCTGCGGTTTAGATAACGTTGTTATTTCAAAAACAGTAACCGCAAACGGTGATAACATTAACGATTTCTTTGAAGTTACAGGAATCGAAGACTGTGGTTTTGTTATAGAACTTGAAATATATAATAGATGGGGAGCAAAAATATACGAATCCAAGAATTACCAGAACGATTGGAATGGTGAAGCCCACGGATCTTCAGTAGGAGGCTCTGGTTTTGTCCCAACTGGTACCTACTATTATGTTATAAATTTAAGAAACAGTGGATTGAAACCTATTGCAGGTCCAATTTACGTAGCAACAAATAAATAAACTTAACCGATGAAGCTTACTAAATCAATAAGTATTGCCCTATTTATATTGAGCGTATCCTCTGCATTAGCACAGCAGTTACCTCAATTTACGCAGTACATGTTTAACACAATTTCTATCAACCCAGCCTATGCTGGAAGTAGAGAGACCTTTAGTGCTGTTGGCCTTCATAGAAGTCAATGGGTAGGTCTAGAAGGTGGGCCAGAAACTCAAACCCTTTCTGTTCATTCTCCTTTGAGAAATGATAAAATCGGTTTAGGCCTATCATTTATTAATGATAAACTAGGATATGAGAATTTTTCATATATCTACGGCGATTTTTCGTATACCATTAGAACTGGTGCTAATTCTGAATTGGCCTTTGGTCTAAAAGCTGGATTTACACATTATAATTTAGATCAAGAGTTGTTAAATGACCCTTCTGTTGTTAATGATCCATTTTTTAATGATGTATCTAACCGATGGAGTCCGAATGTAGGAGCCGGAATATATTGGCATTCCCAACGTTGGTACGTTGGTCTCTCCTCCCCTAGGATTTTAAATACCGATTACAACAATGGTGGTAATGGCACAATTGATTACGTAGCTCTGGAAAGAGTGAGTTATTATTTAACTGGTGGTTATGTTTTTGATTTAAGTGCTACAACAAAATTAAAACCATCCGTACTATTAAAAGCAACTAATGGTGCACCGCTATCTTTTGATATTTCCGCTAACTTTCTTTTCAATGAAACATTTTGGATAGGTGGTGGTTACAGATTTAACGAGTCGGCTGCAGCAATCGGAGGAATAGCTGATTTTCAGGTTTCTAAACAATTACGTATCGGTTATGCTTATGAATATCCTATTTCTGATATTAGGGCTTATACAAGCGGTACCCATGAAGTATTGTTGATGTTTGAAGTTTTTAAAAGCAGACGAATAAAATCACCTCGATACTTCTAAAAATGAAACAGACTATGAAAACAAAATTTTTAGCCTTAAGCTTTATACTAATTGGTACCTTGTCTTTTGCACAAGTTAAATTGGCAGATAAATTCTTTAAAAACTATGGTTATGTTAAAGCTATTGAACTCTACGAAAAAGCTGTAGAAAAAGGTGATAGCAGTGCCCATGTACTAACTAGGCTTGGAGATGCTTACTATAACAACTCTAAATCAGAAGAAGCTACACGTTGGTATAGTGCAGCACTAAGTAAATATAATCGTTTGGAGGCGGAATATCTTTATAAATATATTCAGTCATTAAGAAGTATTGGAGAATTTGAGGAAGCCGACAAATGGTTTAAAGAACTCATGGCCGTTCACAAGGGCGACAGTAGGCTAAAGGGATACAATCCCGATGAAATTGATATATACGACAAACTGACGTCTAAAAATGAATTGGTTGTAAATGTAGAAAATGCACCTTTTAATTCAGAAAATTCAGATTTTGGGGCTTATGTGCATAACAACACAGTATATTTTGCCTCGGCAAGCAGCGAAGGCGAGAAACTATACAGCTGGAACAAGGAACCTTTTTTAGACTTGTACGAAGCATCTGTAAGTGTTAGCGATGGTGTCCTAAGTTTTGGGCCTGTTAGCACGATAAATTCAGAAGAAATTAATTCAGATTATCACGAAGCTTCCGTTGCGATTACCAATGACGGAAAGACCCTTTACTTTACAAGAGATAACGTAAATAAAAGAAATCGGCTTAAGTATGACAAAAAAGGCACAACACATTTAAAAATTTACAAAGCCAAATTGGTTGACAGTATTTGGGCAGAGGTTGAAGAACTGCCTTTTAACGATGATATTTACTCTACAGGCCATCCGGCTTTGAGCCCAGATAATAAAACGCTTTATTTTGTCTCTGACCGTGAAGGCGGTATTGGGCAAACGGATATTTATTCTGTGAGCATCAATGAAGATGGCTCATATGGCACACCAGAAAATCTTGGTGAATTTGTGAATACTGAAGGCCGCGAAATGTTTCCTTTTATAGCTAAAGATAGTACGCTATATTTTTCTTCTGATGGCCATCTTAATCTTGGACTTTTAGATATTTTTAAATCGAATATTTTAAAAGGTGAACGCAGTGAACCCGAAAATTTAGGGTCACCTTACAACAGTGGATATGACGACTTTGCCTTTTTTATAAACTCTGAAGAGCAAGTGGGATTCTTCTCCTCTAACCGACCCGAAGGAAAGGGAAGTGATGACATTTACAGCTTTGATTCTAGACCATGTAAAGAAATCATAGCTGGTAGCATAAAAGACAGTGAAACCGGAATTTTGTTATCTGGTTCCGTCGTTAGATTGATTGATGAGACCGGAAAAATAATAGAGGAAGTTAATACAAAAGATAAAAGCGACTATTCGTTTACTGTTGATTGTAATAAAACCTACACTGTTGTTGCCAGTAAAATGGATTACAAAGAGAACCAGGTAACTGTTAACACAACCGACGATAATAGCAAGGTGAACTCAGCCGACATAGTCCTTACACCACTAATTATAGACAACCAAATTGTTATAAATCCAATATTTTTTGATTTCGACAAGTGGAATATAAGAACCGATGCGCAATATGAATTAGAAAACATTGTAGATGTTTTAAGAAAACATCCAACTATGGTAATCAAGATTGAATCGCATACGGATAGCAGAGGTGGCGACAGATATAATATGAAATTATCCGATAGGAGAGCTAAATCTACAAGAGATTATCTAATCTCTCGAGGTATAGACCCAAATAGAATTGAGAGCGCCATAGGCTATGGCGAAACTCAATTACTCAATAATTGTTCTAATGGCGTGAAATGCTCTGAAGAAGAACACCAAATGAACAGAAGATCTTATTTCTATATTGTAAGCGAATAAACCAATATCATCTAGTTATAAAATGAAAGGCAAGTTTAAAAACTTGCCTTTTTTATTTTACTCTAACGGCTCTAGTTAGAAGTAGTTACATGGGTTAGCACTTAAATTTGCAGGTACACACCAAAGTGAAAATCCGCAAGACACGAGCACGAAGTGCGAACTGTGCGTAAGCAAATTTTCAGAAGTAGACGACAACAACCAATTACTTGTAGCCATGGTTAGCATTTTTTTTTAATTGCAAATTCCATTAATAAAATCTTCTTGTGTTGGATTTAACAAGTTACCTTCAATCAAGTAATTCTCATTGAAGTTTCCATTTACAACGGCATTACTAATACCACACAAATCTGAAAGCATAAGATTGCCAGTGATATTAATTTCTCCGGTAGATGTATCACCAATTGAATTAACATTTATCAAACCGTTTAAATTGTTAAGTTGGGTATTCTCCCTTATTCTTACTCGATTCGTAATCTGCGTTAAACCGCTAAGACCATCTATATTTTCTATGGTTTCATTTAAATCCATATGCAAAGATGAAATGACTTGGAGATTACTGAAACCACTTATGTCACTCAAGAGAGGATTATTGATTAGAGCAATTACGGATGCCTCAGAGATATTTTCAAAAGCCGTAATATTAACTAATCCAGGATTGTCCAGGAACAAAATTTCTCTACAATATGATAGGTTATCAAAACCATCTAAAGTAGTAAAGAGATTATCAATAATCCTGATATATTCGTTCACAGTATTCAGGGATTGAAAATTAAACGAGATATTGCTTGATAAGTTATTTAGTCTAAAAAAATCCAGTTCATTTAGGTTTGGAAATTCAACCACTTCCAGTGAGCTATTATTATTGCATTCAAATGACATTGAATTACCTGTTACTTCCAAAGTGATATTTTCTAAACTGGCATTATCTCCTATAAAAATTGAACGAGAAATTGTTTCCAAATTGTCTAATCCTGATATATTGGTCAGATTAACACATGCTGAAACAACAAAGTCTTCAACATACTCAAGCGCATTGAATCCATTAATTTCAATTAAATTTTGACAATTAAATAAAGTTAACTTTCGTTCTATCCTCTTAATACTGTTTAAACTACTTAGGTCAACAATGTTATTACCTGTGTCTACAATTTGAATACTTCCCGTAACAATTTCATAGCCATTAGAACCAAAGTCATCAACTTCTTCTTGTGAGCTTAATACAATAGATCCGTTGAAAATATTAGAATTATTTTGATTTGTGTCATCAGAATTACTATCACAACTCAAAAAAACTAATATTACAAATTGCAGAAAAAATTTAATTTTATTCATTTTTGTTTAGTTTGTTAAATTATCGCCAACAAAAATATAAGTACTTACAATATAAAATTTCATTCCGGTGGAATATTTCAATATATAATACTGCCATTAACGGACCTATATACCATTATAGTTATCCCATTTAAGGGTCATAAGCGATTCAATTCTTGCATTAAAAAGAAATCCATTTAGATGAGAAACAATATGCTTATATTAAAAAAGACCGCTCTAGGCGGTCTTTTTCTTGCTATTAATCAACTTTTTGAGCGGTCTAACGCTTTATAAAGATGTTTGTGAAATACCATTTTCCCTCGGCATTTTGTTCAGCTGAAATATCAAAATCGGTAAAATTTCCTTCAATATTTTCGCGGTGGCTTGGGCTATCTAGCCAGGCGTTTACAACAGATTCAGCAGAACTAAAGCCGTAAGCTACATTTTCAGATACAATATTTGCATCGGCATTAAGTTGTAGGCTCTGTTTTCTTTGGAAAAAGTTATCGTGTGACACATTATCAACTTGAATCATATAATCGGTATGGGTATAAGCCACTGCTTTTACCGTGTTATGATCTTCGAGCACATTTAATCCCTTATTAATCCTGTGCGCATTAATGAGCTCCATAATCTCTATTTCTATTTGTTTGGCTTCTGGAGCTTGCGGGACTTCTATCGCTTTAATCTCGTCTTCTATAGACGTATCTGTAGAACAGGATGACAAGCCTAAGAGGGCTACAATTGCCAAAAACGGCAGTAGTTTAGACACTTTCATAAGTAGGTAATTTAGATTTGGTCCTACTAATTTAATAGCGTCTGTAAGCTAAATCGTTAAAGAAATGTTAAATTCGATAAACAACGTGTATTTCATCGAATATTTAAGTAAAACATCGACGAAATGCACACGAGAAACTGTTTTTTAAGTATTTCATCGGTTTTATCTATCCTTTAACCGATAGATTAAGGTGACAGTCTTTCAATTTTCCAATTGTAATCTAGTTGTAGCCTATAGCGTATTCTGTCGTGTAGTCTATTGGGTCTTCCCTGCCAGAATTCCATTTCTTCAGGACGCACCATATAGCCTCCCCAAAATTTAGGTCGATCTATGGTTTTACCTTCATACTCTATTTCCAAATCCTTTAAGCGCGCTTCTAATTCTTCACGGCTTGAAATAACTTCACTTTGATTAGAAACCAAGGCTCCTAACTGACTGCCTCTGGGACGCGATTCAAAATAACCATCACTGAGATTTTCGGCTATTTTTTCAGCTTTTCCTTTAATTATAATCTGGCGTTCTGCCGCAGGCCAAAAGAATGATAAGCATACAGCCGGATTGGCGGCAATGGCCAAGCCTTTTTCACTCTCATAGTTCGTGTAGAATATAAAACCTTCGTAGGTATACTTCTTTAATAGCACAACCCTGCTCTTTGGAAAGCCGTCTAAACCAAGTGTTGCAAGGGTCATGGCATTGGTTTCGCCTACATTAAAATGTGTGTCTACTTCTATAAACCAATCCCTAAAGAGTTCCATAGGATTTTCTGGGACATTGGCTTTTAAAAGCTCTCCTTTTTGGTAAGTTTTGCGGTAATTACTTAAATCTTTTTCCATAGTTAAACGAAGATACTTCAATTTTTTTTGGAGCTCAAAAAAAGAGTATATTTATCCAAAACTAGTAAATGAAATTTGAAGATTCCCCCACTTCAAAACTTGCTTCTTTCAAAAAAATTAATTTAGATTTTGGCGTTTATTATGCACTAGATAACTATTTTATTATGGAAGTAAATGAAGGTGAACATTTAAACTGGGCCAAACTTAATGTGCTAATAGACTCCTTAAGACAACATTACGGTTTACATAAAAGGTTGGCCTATGTTGCTAATCGTGTAAATTCGTACTCCATAGATCCTGTATTATGGTCTTATTTTGACAAGGAAGATAGTATACTCATAGCTGCTTCCATTGTAAGCTACAGAGATTCTACCTTTATTAATGCTAATATTGAAAAACAGCTGGCTTCCATCCCAATTAAGCGTGCAAGAACATTAGAGGAAGCCATTAGCTGGGTTGAACAGTTAAACGAACTTAACTAATGTTATTAGGTCAATTTGTTCTGAGTTTAGGCCTTATAGGCTGTGCGTTTTTAGTTGAGGCGTTTCCTTCCTTGATTGCAGGATATCATATGTTGTTCAAAGAGGAAAAAGAAAAGATAGAACTAAAAAGGCTTTCCATTTTTCTTAAGTGGGTTTTAATAGCCATGGGAATTTTTTCCATGATTGTTTATTTGGTTTTAGATGCCTTGGAACTAAAAGCTCACTACATTTTCTTGGTCAATTCCACAATAATAGTTCTCGGTATTGTTGTCGGCTCTGCCTATTCCAAAAATAAATTCAGAAAAAAATAGTACTTGGTCTAAAATTCTAGAGTCTTCCCGTCCTGGGCTAGAATAACATTTTCAAAAACTGATTTAGCTTCGTTTAGAAAACCCGAATAGCCATCGTATCTAGTTGAGTAATGCCCTAAGATTAAGGTTTCTGCTTGGGCCTTTTTTGCTATTGTGGCAGCTTGTTTTGCCGTACTGTGTTTGGTAAGCTCACATAAGTCCAAGTTTTTTTCTAAAAATGTAGATTCGTGATATAAAACCGATACATTTTTTATAATAGGTACAATAGATTCCGTATAAACCGTATCGCTACAAAACGCATAACTCTTAGCCGGTTTCGGGTCAATGGTTACCATTTCGTTTTTCACAATCTCACCATGCTCATTTGTTACATCTGCGCCTTGCTTAAGCTTTCTGTAGTAAGCCAAATTTATGTTTGCCTTACGCACGGCATCAATATCCAATTTCCTTTCGTTTTCTTTTTCTTTAAATAAAAAGCCATTGGTATAAATCCTATGCCTTAGCGGTATGGTATAAACTTCTACTTTATCGTCCTCAAAAATAAGTTCCGATTTCTTAGCCGTTAGTTCATGAAATATAAGAGGATATTTGGTCCACGAATCGGACAGCTTAAGTTGAAGCGTAATAACCTCCTTTAACCCTTTAGGGCAGTAAATATGCAATTCGGTTTCTCTAGACAATAAGTTAAATGTGCTCAAAAGGCCAGCAAGTCCAAAGCAGTGGTCGCCGTGTAAATGCGAAATGAAAATATGGCGGATCCTAGAGAATTTGATTTTATGCCTTCGCAATTCAACTTGGGTGCCTTCGCCACAGTCAATTAAGAAGGTGTGATTCTTAATTTCCAACACTTGTGCAGTTGGATTCGTATTAACGCGTGGCGTTGCACTATGACATCCTAGGATGGTGAGTTTCATATTTAAAAGCCTAAGTCTCTTTCTATATCTTCCATATCAACTATATCATAGGCTTCTTGAAGTGTAGGCACCACGACAATTTCATCAGGCATTTCATCTAAATTAACCTTGTCTGAAACCAAGACAAAGGACTTTTTATCGCTTCGATGTTTATTGCTTAGCCTTAGAAATTCAATAATATCTTCTAAGTGTTGATTTTCTAAAGATGTTAGATTTATAATGAGATGGTAAGGTCTAAATTTATCGTAAGATTGCTCAATGTTGTTGACCAGGGTCTTTACGGAAGGATGCTCCTGCGTGATTATGGTTATATTACCGTCTCTATCAATAATCATTACCTATTGTTTAATTTTTGAGGCCAAAAGGTATATCACGGCCATTCTAATAGCTACACCATTTTCTACCTGATCCAAAATTATAGCTTGTTTAGAGTCGGCAACATCACTTGTAATCTCCACACCTCTATTGATAGGACCAGGATGCATAATAACAATTTCTTTATTTAAGCTTTCTAACAAATCCTTATCAATACCAAATTGCTGGGTATATTCTCTAGTTGAAGGAAAATAGGATATGTCCATCCGTTCATTTTGAACACGCAACATATTCGCTACATCGCACCATTGTAGCGCTTTTCTTAAGTTGGTCTCAACCTGCACATCCAACGCTTCTATATACTTAGGAATAAGGGTTCTTGGCCCACATACCTTAACGTTAGCCCCTTGCAATTGTAGGGCGTAAATATTGGACAAAGCCACTCTACTATGCAAAATGTCGCCCACGATAACCACATTCTTGCCTTTAACCTCACCAAGTCTTTCCCTTATAGAATAAGAGTCCAATAATGCTTGGGTTGGATGTTCATGGGCACCGTCTCCAGCGTTTATAATTCGTGCATCAACATGTTTTGATAAAAAAACTCCAGCTCCCGGATTGGGATGGCGCATCACCACCATATCAACTTTCATTGATAGGATATTTTTCACCGTATCCACTAAGGTCTCTCCCTTTTTGACTGAAGATTGAGAAGCTGAGAAATTGATAACATCGGCAGAAAGGCGTTTTTCTGCCAATTCAAAAGACAGTTTTGTACGTGTTGAATTTTCAAAGAATAGGTTCGCAATAGTGATATCTCGCAATGACGGAACCTTTTTTATGGGTCTATTAATAACCTCTTTAAATTGATCTGCAGTTTCGAAAATAAGATCAATGTCCCTTTTTTTGAGATATTTTATTCCTAATAAGTGATCAACACTTAATTCGCTCATGTTACAAGTATTCTAATTGCAATAACTATCTTATTTATCCACTAGATACACAACATCCTCACCTGCATTTTCTGTCCAGTTGACTTTTACACGCTGCTCGTCTATAGCATCTACCTGTCTTCCCTTGTATGTGGGCTGAATTGGTAAATGCCTGCTAAACCTTCTATCTACCAAGGTAAGCAATTCAATATTCTTTGGTCTACCAAAAGACTGTATAGCCGTTAAAGCCGATCGTATACTTCTCCCTGTGTAGAGAACATCATCAATAAAAACAACATTTTTATCCTCTACTATAAAATCTATTTCCGTTGTATTCGCTTCCAAGGGCTTATCACCTCGTCTAAAATCGTCCCTAAAAAAGGTTATATCTAAATGTCCAAGTTGAATGTTTTTTATCTTGTATTCTTCCCTTAATAACGCCGCCAACCTATTAGCAAGAAATTTTCCTCGTGGTTGAATGCCTACCAATACGGTTTCTTCAAAATTGTCATGGTTTTCAATGAGCTGGCACGCAAGCCTATGTAGAATTATATTGACTTCCTTAGAGTTGAGTAAGACTTTTTGACTCATAGCAGTGCTAAGACGTTATTCACATCGCAAAGTTAACGTAAAAAATTAGGAAATTATCACTTAAAGTAACAGAATATTAAGATATCGATATTTCTTTTGGAGCTTTAAGTTTTATGATAATTATCACCTAATTTATGATGCTCTAATGCTTACATTTGGGCTTTTTATGACTCAAATCAGTATATCAATGTCTAGTAAATATAATACCTGGTACCACCCTTATAAACCCGCAAAACCTTTCAGTAAAAAAGTAGCCTATTTTAGTATGGAGTTTGGCATAGATCAAGCTCTAAAAATCTATTCAGGAGGTCTTGGATTTTTGGCAGGATCCCATATGCGATCGGCCTATGAACTTAAGCAGAATGTGATTGGTGTTGGCATGCTTTGGAAATATGGTTATTACGACCAAACTCGAAACAGCGATAAAACCCTTAGAACAGATTTTATAGAAAAAACCTATAATTTTCTTGAGGACACTGGTATCGAAGTTTCCGTAACCCTTCATGGCAACCCAAATGTAAAAGTTAAAGCCTATGTACTAAAACCAGAAATATTTGGAACGGTCCCCTTATATCTTCTAAGTACAGATTTAGAAGGCAATGACTATTTATCCAGGACCATTACAGATCATTTATACGATGCCAATGAAACCACAAGGATTTCCCAAAGCATTGTTTTGGGTATTGGTGGCGCGAAAGTCGTAGAAGCTTTAGGTGGCGCAGACATCTATCATCTTAATGAGGGTCATGCCCTGCCAGCTTTTTATTATTTAAAAGATAAAGGAATAAACAAGAATCAACTTGTCTTTACGACACACACACCCGAAAAAGCAGGTAATGAAGAAAGAGATGGCAAGTTCTTAAATAAATGTGGCTTCTTCGGACGCACTTTATCAGAAGAAGAATTGGCAGAAGAAACGGTTAATGGTGGTCATATTAACTATACGGTTTCCGCCCTGAGGATGGCAAAAAAAGCAAATGCCGTGTCTAAGCTTCATGCTAAAGTGGCAAAGGATATGTGGAAATCCTATTCAGATATTTGCTCAATAATTCCTATTACCAATGCTCAAAACCAAAACTTTTGGCAAGACATAGAACTAAAAAAGGCCAAGGATAAGTTGGATGACAAGAAGTTTATAAAACGGAAGAAAGAGCTAAAAGAAGAACTTTTTAAAACAGTGGTTAACCAAACCGAAAAACTTTTTGATCCCGAAACACTAACCATTGTATGGGCGAGACGTTTTGCAGGATATAAAAGAGCCGATTTATTACTTTATAATTTAGAACGCTTTTTAAAACTCATTTACAACAAGGACTATCCTATTCAAATCATTTGGGCAGGAAAACCTTATCCGCATGACCAATTTGGTATAGATGCTTTTAACAAATTAGTACACATATCTAAGGAACATCCTAACTTAGCCGTATTAACAGGTTATGAGATAGAGCTCTCGCGCCAGTTAAAACTTGGTTCTGATATTTGGTTAAATACGCCAAGAATAACTCGTGAGGCCTCCGGGACCAGTGGTATGACCGCCGCTATGAATGGTTCTGTTAATGTTTCTATTAATGATGGTTGGATACCAGAATTTCAAAAACACGGTAAAAACAGTTTTGTGCTTCCGGAGTTAGACCATAAACTCCCTGTAGAGGAACAAGACAAAATAGATGCTCAAAATCTGTATAAAATATTGGAAGGCGAGGTAATTCCTACGTTTTATAATGAACCAGAGAAATGGCAGCGTATTGTTTACAAAGGCATGGACGATGTTATTCCGGCGTTCTCTAGCCATCGTATGGCTGAAGATTATTATAAGAAGCTTTTTAACTAGGATTACATTTTATTAGTCCCTTATTAGTGGAGTGGACTGGTCTCTAAAAATTAGAATTGCGATTAGCGTACCAACTAGAAAACCCATTAACAGATAAATATCGAATTTCAAATCAGCAACCGCAACAGGAGTTAATGGTAATTTGTTGCTGGCAGTATAGTCATTGAGTTGCTTAAGCTCAGTGTTAAGTCCAAAAATACGCAGTCTCCAAAATATAAGACCAGAGGTCAAAACCAGAGCCATACTCAAAATGTGCTTTATCACTGTATTTAGTTTTGAAGCCTTTACCATTAACAAATGAAATAGCGGCAGCATACCAAAGACCACTCCTAGTACAATGGCACCAATTTCTGTATTTTGACTGTTTCTATTTTCCAAGGGCACGACGCCAAGAATAAGTAAAGACCTAGAATAATTGAAGAATAGTTCGTTTAGACTGTATCCTAAAAAGAAACAGGCAGCAATAGCCAAGCAATAATACAGAATTCTCATATGAATAAAAATAACAAAAAAGCCTTTCATTTCTGAAAGGCTTTCTATTATGATAGGAGTAATTTGGATTTATTTTTTCTTTCCATCCATTTTATCCTTAAGTGCTTGTAAAGCATCATTAGCATCACCTAAGGTAGGTTTAGCTTCTGCAGCTTGAGCTTCTGCTTTTTTAGCTGCTTTCTTTACAATCTTAGCTTCCTCTTCTTTGAAAACGGCTGTATGAGAAGCAACAACTCTTTTGAATTCTTTGTTAAATTCAATAATCTTAAATTCTGCTTCTTCGCCTTTCTTAAGTTTAGAACCATCTTCCTTCTCCATGTGTCGAGACGGAACAAAAGCAACAATATCTTCGTTGAAAGCTACCGTAGCACCTTTATCAACAATTTCGCTTACAGCTGCTTTGTGCGTCGTATTAATGGCAAACTCGGTTTCGTATTTATCCCATGGATTTTCCGTTGTTTGCTTATGGCCTAGTGATAACTTACGGCCTTCTACGTCTAATTCTAAAACTATAACATCTAGCTTATCACCAACATTACAAAACTCTGATGGATGCTTAATTTTCTTAGTCCAAGAAAGATCTGAGATATAAATTAATCCGTCGATACCTTCTTCCAATTCAACAAAGACACCAAAATTAGTAAAGTTACGTACTATACCTGTGTGCTTAGAACCTACAGGATATTTGGCTGTAATATCTGTCCATGGATCTGGCGTTAATTGCTTAATACCAAGAGACATCTTGCGCTCGTCTCTATCCAAGGTTAAAACCACTGCTTCTACTTCGTCACCAACTTCAACAAAGTCTTGTGCAGAACGCAAGTGCGTTGACCAAGACATTTCACTTACGTGAACAAGTCCTTCCACACCTTCAGCTACTTCTACAAAAGCACCGTAGTCTGCGATTACAACAACTTTACCTTTTACTTTGTCTCCAACTTTTAAGTCTTCACTTAGAGCTTCCCAAGGATGTTTACTCAATTGCTTAAGACCTAACTGAATTCTTGACTTATCTTCATCAAAATCAAGGATTACTACGTTTAATTTTTGGTCTAATTCTACAATTTCGTTAGGGTGATTGATTCTAGACCATGACAAATCCGTAATGTGGATTAAACCATCTACACCACCAAGATCTATAAATACACCATAGGACGTAATGTTCTTAACCACACCTTCTAAAACTTGCCCTTTCTCTAACTGACCAATGATTTCTTTCTTTTGCTCTTCAATGTCAGCCTCAATAAGCGCTTTGTGTGATACTACGATATTCTTAAATTCGTGGTTTATCTTTACCACTTTGAATTCCATAGTTTTATTAACATAGGCATCGTAATCCCTAATTGGTTTTACGTCTATTTGAGAACCTGGTAAGAATGCTTCGATACCAAAAACATCTACAATCATTCCTCCTTTAGTTCTACACTTTACAAAACCGTTAACGATTTCGCCTGTTTCATGTGCTTTGTTAACACGTTCCCATGCTTTGATTACACGTGCTTTTCTGTGGGATAGTACCAATTGACCTGTAGCGTCTTCACGTACATCAATTAATACTTCAACTTTGTCACCAACTTTTAAATCTGGGTTATAACGAAATTCGTTTAACGAAATAACACCTTCTGATTTAGCATTGATGTCAATAATAGCATCTCTATCAGTGATGTGAATAACTTCACCTTCAACAACTTCGTCATCTAAAGTGTCGACGAAATTTTCGGATACTAATTTTTCAAATTCTTCAAGTTTTTTGTCGGCTACTTGTTCAATTCCTTCTTCGTAATTGTGCCAATCAAACTCTTTTAAGAATTTTTCTGGGTTTTTTTGAGCTTCAGATACTTCTGGAGCTTCAACTGTTTTAGCTTCAGTTGCTTCAACTTCAGCTTGTTTTGTTTCTTTTTCAGACATGCGCTGAATTAAAAATTTGTATTCTGTAGATTTTGAAAGTCTAACGGTAACTACAGAAGTGTTTAAAAATGTTTTTGTCCTCCTTTTCTACTTTCTCTAAACCGCCAAAAAGGTGTGCAAAAGTACAATAAAATCAGACTTTTACAAAACTATAATCATAATTGTTAACATGAGCTGCCATTTATTTTGAATTAGTTGTTTTCATACTTTCAATCCAACCTATATTGTCGAAGATTTCTTATCCTATCTTAGGTTTAAAAAAGTAGGTAAATGGCTCTAAAATTGGTATCTTTATAGCACTATTAATTATTAAAACTTATTACTATGGTTAAAGCAAAATATCAACCCGTTTTAGATCTTGGGGAAAAATTAAACATCAAGAACGGTAAGGTAGAAGAAGGTGACGGTAAATTAAAGGTATGGGGAACGGCCGCCACGCAATACGAAAAAAATCTGCTTTGGGACAAAATCAAGGAAATTGGTGGAGAAAATCCTAGCGATATAATGGCAGATATTAAGGTTGAAGACGAATCCGTATATGCAAGGCATACGGTAAAATCTGGAGAGTCTTTAGGTAAAATAGCGAAACATTATTATGGAGATGCTTCGAAATATCAGAAAATATTTGAAGCCAATACCGATAAATTAAAAAATCCAGACTTAATCTATCCAGACCAAGAATTGGTAATTCCTAATTTATAATAGCCTTACTTAAAAATAATGATAAGAACCTATCCAGATAACTGGGTAGGTTTTTTTAGCTGTTTATTTTTTCCTTTGCTAAATTGAGTATGCTTGCGAGCTGTTCTTCGATGGTAAGGTTAGAATTATCAATTTCAATGGCGCCATTGGCTTTTTTTAAGGGAGAGTCCTCACGTGTAGAATCTATATAATCCCGTGTGGTCACATTTTTTAGGACCTCTTCGTAACTCAATTGCTGGCCGCGCTCTAGCAGCTCTTTATAACGTCTCATTGCTCTTGTCTCGGCTGAGGCCGTCATAAAAAGTTTTAATTCAGCATCTGGAAAGACTACCGTGCCAATATCTCTTCCGTCCATGACTATTCCTTTATCCTTTCCCATCTGTTGTTGTTGCTGCACTAATTTTTGTCGAACTTCCGATAAGGCAGCCACTGGACTTACAAATCGGGAGACCTCCATGGTTCTAATTTCCTTTTCGATATTTTTACCGTTTAAATAAACTTCAGCAAAACCTAACAAATCGTTATACTTAAAACTAATATTTATTTTAGGTAAAGCATCGATTAATTCTGAGGAATTTAGTTCACCTTTCGTTATGCAATTATGGTGAAGCGCATAATAGGTGACCGCTCTGTACATGGCTCCTGTATCTACATAGATATAATTGAGCGCCTGTGCTAATTTTTTAGCAATAGTGCTTTTTCCTGTGGATGAGTAGCCATCTATGGCAACAATTATCTTCTTCACTACTGTAAATCTATTTGTAGACCGAAAAAACTGGTATTAGATGCACTGGCGTATCTGGCGTGCGTGTAACTAAATCGTAATTTATTCAATTTAATACCAACACCAACGGATAATCCTGAAAAATTTCGTTGATCTACTATCCTAAGCTCTTCTGCCCTTCTAAAATTATATCCTAGCCGTATATTAAATCCTCTCTCGGGAAATAGTTCGGCACCAAGAATAACATGTCGCAACGCGTTATTGAAAAACCCAACCTTCTCCTGGGTTTGGTTGCCATCCAAATCCGTTTCAGCCCTTGCAGGGTTGGAGACACCTATGGGCCATTCTTGAAGATTATCTAGGGTAAAATGCCATCGCAATGGAACGTTCTCCAAGGTTTGGGACATACCGAAGTTTATTTCAAACGGAAGTGGCTCCGTTTGTCCGGCATAGGTTGAAAACTGAGTCCCCAAATTTCTAACCGTTAACGCGGCTCGAAAGTCCAAACGCTCATTGATATACATAACGCCAACATCAATAGCACCACCAACCGAATTATACTGCTCCAATAACGATGTTATGACCTTTAAATTGGCTCCAACATAAAAATCTGTGAACGGTATGTTGTAGTTGTATCCCATAGAAAGGGCTGCCTCATTTCCTGTAAACGTTCCTGTGGCCACTCCATTGACATCATAACCGTCAAAAGTTCCGTAATTGATATAAGTTATTCCTACATGAAAGGTCTGTACGCGCCTATCCCAAGTATAGGCATAAGCTGCAGTCCCATAACTTATGCCACCGAGATAACTAGAGTAGTTAACGGCAAACTGATTATGCATTTGCCAGTTAATAGATGCGGGATTATAAAGTGCATCCGTAACATCATGATCAAAATTAGTTATCACCTTTCCTCCTAATGCAGCCTGACGCGGAGACGAAACTAGATTTAAAAACTGGTAAGTAGATTCACCACCTAACTGAGCAAAAAGAGGTATAGATAAGCATAGAAAACTAAAGGTGGCTACACTTTTTATCATAAGTGGTGCAAAATAACTAAATCTATCTTAAAACGAGGATATGATTTTTTTATTTTTTACAAGACTGAAAACTACTTTAAGCGCAAGGTTTGACCCACTAAAATGAGATTGGTTTCTAGGTTGTTAAGGCGCTTCAATTCTTCTACCGTTGTATTGTAGCGTTTGGAAAGACTGTATAGTGTATCCCCTTTTTTAACAACTATCGGATTCACGGATTCATTTTTCTTGGATGTCTCTTTTACCGTAAGTTCCTGGCCAATTTTTATCAAATTTGATGAGAGATTGTTTCTTGATTTTAAATCCTGAACAGACAAGCCATAAGATTTAGAGATGCTATAAAGCGTTTCTCCTCTTTTTACAACATGAATATTACTTTTTTCAGTTAACTCTAGGGTTGAAGGAATATTATCTTTTACACGCTTTTCAAGTTGTTGGTTTTCAGTCTCAAAAACTAGAAGCACTTGACCTGTATCTACAAGCGTTGTCTCCAATCCATTGAGGGTTTTCAGTTTATTTAAAGAAACATTATAAGTTCTTGAAATATCCAATAAACTTTCGCCTTGCTTAACGGTATGGTATTTTGTGATGCTTGGATTTACTGTGTTGGCTCGACTATCAGGCTTTTGAGACACAACGCTGTCTTCTGGTTTTTGAAGTGCTATCAATGAAACCTCTCCTGTGTTTAAGTTCAGTCTTGCAGGTCTGCCATCTAAAATGACTTCCTTGTAGATTGGCTGCTCTTGTGCCTGCATTGAGAGCAAAGCACAAGAACAAAGGAACCCTAGAATGCCTAGACTATAATTTTTTAGCATTCTTTACTTTTTGGTTTGTTATAGCAATATCCAAAACTTCGCTCATATCCTTAACATAGTGAAACGTAAGCCCTTTTAGATACTCTGGTTTTATTTCATCTACATCTCGTTTGTTGTCAGCACAAAGTAACACTTCTTTAATCCTAGCACGCTTGGCCGCGAGGATTTTTTCTTTTATTCCACCTACAGGTAATACTTTTCCACGAAGGGTAATTTCTCCCGTCATTGCCAAACTTTTTTTAACCTTGCGTTGCGTAAATAAAGATACCAACGAGGTTAACATAGTTACACCTGCACTCGGTCCATCCTTTGGTGTCGCGCCTTCAGGTACATGGATATGAACATTATACTTATCTATGATTTCTGGATTAATATCAAGTTGCTCTGCATGAGCTTTGATATATTCCATCGCAATAGTCGCTGACTCCTTCATAACTTTTCCAAGGTTCCCTGTTATGGATAAATTACCCTTGCCCTTGGATAAAATCGACTCAATAAAGAGGATGTCACCTCCTACTCGCGTCCAGGCTAATCCAGTAACTACACCAGCCACATTATTGTTTTCATACTTATCGCGCTCCATCCTAGGACTTCCTAAGACTTCAATAATATCTTCATTAGTAACTTTTACGTTATACTCCTCCTCCATGGCGATATTCTTCGCCGCATGACGTACCATTTTAGCAATTTGTTTTTCCAAACCTCTAACTCCAGATTCACGCGTGTAACCCTCAACAATTTTCTCAAGTTGACGTTTACCGATTTTTAAGTCCGTCGCATCCAAACCATGCTCTTTAAGCTGTTTTGGCAACAAATGGCGCTTTGCAATTTCTACCTTTTCTTCAATGGTATAGCCAGTTACCTCTATGACTTCCATACGATCTCTTAACGCTGGTTGAATGGTGTTGAGGCTATTTGAAGTGGCAATGAACATTACCTTGGAAAGGTCAAATCCCATTTCAAGAAAGTTGTCGTAAAACTCACTATTCTGTTCTGGATCTAAAACCTCCAACATTGCTGAAGAAGGATCTCCTTGATGGCCAGCCGAAAGCTTATCTATTTCATCTAAAACAAAAACGGGATTAGATGTACCTGCCTTTTTAAGATTTTGAATAATACGTCCAGGCATAGCACCTATGTATGTCTTTCTATGCCCTCTAATCTCGGCTTCATCACGCAAACCTCCAAGTGACATCCTAACGTACTCACGACCTAAAGCCTCTGCTATGGATTTACCCAATGATGTTTTACCAACACCAGGAGGACCATAAAGACAGAGAATTGGAGATTTCATGTCGTTACGTAATTTAAGGACGGCTAAATATTCAATGATTCGTTTTTTAACATCGTCTAAACCAAAGTGATCACGATCCAATATTTTTTTGGCACGTTTTAAATCAAAGCGGTCCTCGCTGTACTCGTTCCAAGGTAAATCTAAAAACAGGTCTAAATAATTTCTTTGAATAGAATACTCTGCAACTTGTGGATTCATCCTTTGCATCTTGGCCAATTCTTTTTCAAAATGGTCCTTAACCTTATCGTCCCATTTTTTATCCTTGGCACGTTTGCGCATTTCTTCAACCTCTTCACCATAGGCAACACCTCCACCGAGCTCTTCTTGAATAGTCTTTAGTTGTTGGTGCAAGAAATACTCACGCTGCTGCTGGTTCATATCGCTTTGCACCTTACTCTGAATATCATTTTTTAGTTCAAGCTTTTGATATTCAAGGTTCATGTATTTTAAAGTCTGCAGAGCACGTTCCTTGAGGTCATTGATTTTAAGGAGCTCCTGCTTCTCTTCTACCTTAAGATTCATGTTTGACGACACAAAATTGACCAAGAATGAGTTGCTTTCTATATTCTTGATGGCAAAAGTAGCCTCAGTAGGAATATTTGGGCTTTGCTTTATAATGTCTAAGGACAAATCCTTAATGGATTCTATGATGGCCTTAAACTCACCATTGTCCTTATCTGGCTTTTGCTCTGGTAAATCTGATATTGTGGCTTGGAGATAAGGTTTTTCAGCGATAATTTCATTAACCAAAAAACGTTTCTTTCCTTGAATAATAACCGTTGTGTTACCATCTGGCATTTTAAGCACTTTCAATATTCGTGCTACAGTACCTGTTTTGTAAATATCCTGGGCCTGCGGATTCTCTACAGCCTCATCCTTTTGAGCCACAACGCCAATAACCTTACTACCGCTATTAGCATCATTTATAAGCTTGATAGACGTGTCTCGTCCTGCCGTTATAGGAATAACAACACCTGGAAACAAAACGGTATTTCTAAGAGGCAGAATAGGCAAAGATTCTGGTAATGTTTCGTTGTTAATAAGCTCTTCATCTTCAGGAGTCATTAAAGGAATTAATTCTGAATTTTCATCAAAATCCTGTAATGACAAACTGTCAAGTCTCATGAAATTAGATTTCTTCATAATATTTTTAAGCCATTATGTCATCCCAAAAGGACGACTAGCGTATATTTAAATGTAATACTTAATTTTATTTTATTGATAGTCAAATGTTTATAAAAAACTATTAGTTATCAACACCCATAAAAGGTCAATAGTTATGCCAGTTACTTAATGAGATAATAAAATCTTTTAAAATAAAGTGTAACAAATTGAATTGCGACCTATCTTTAGAATAAAGCAATTGTTTTTTTGTCACCAACCGATCAAAATATAGAACAGTTACTATTGCTTTGCAGCCAAGGCAACCAGAAGGCGCAATTGGAAGTTTACTATAAGTATAATAAAGCAATGTACAATACAGCCCTGAGGATTGTAAAAGATTCCTTTAAAGCTGAAGACATTATGCAAGAATCATTTTTAACAGCATTTACAAAACTTGATTCGCTAGAGGATTTTAAAATGTTCGGTGCATGGCTAAAGCGTATTGTAATTAACAACAGTATTGTTGAATACCGCAAAACC
Organism: uncultured Flavobacteriaceae bacterium; assembly: GCA_964524415.1. Taxonomy (GTDB): domain Bacteria; phylum Bacteroidota; class Bacteroidia; order Flavobacteriales; family Flavobacteriaceae; genus Winogradskyella. The sequence continues at coordinate 20,124 of CAZGDG010000015.1, read as the reverse complement.
GTAAAAATGAATGAAGTCCCTCTGGATCCAATTATGTATAAGGTAGAAGATGACAACGGTATTAACGAAGATGAGCAGACCGATGAAAGCGTGCAGTATATTTTAAAGACCATGAAAACCCTTAAACCAAATTATCAATTAGGTCTTACACTACACCTTATCGAAGGTTATGATTATGAGGAGATATGTGAAATAATGAATCTGTCGTACGGTAATTGCCGGACAATGATTTCTAGGTCCAAAGAAAGTTTGAGGAAAAAACTGGCCTCCATTTTAAACTAGAAGCAGGATGAAACAGAATGAAACAATAGAAAACCTATTTAAGCAGCTCGAAGGTAAATTCGATGTTTCCGTACCCAGTGAAGGGCACGAAGCACGATTCTTAGACCGCTTGAATAACAGTAAAAACCAAGGTAGTTCAATAGGGCAAAAATCTACACCCTGGCAACAATATCTAGCGATTGCCGCCACCATAGTGCTCGGTTTCAGCCTATTTATGTTAGCGCCAAATGAGCCTGAGGTATTGGATCTGGCTAGTGTATCTCCAGAACTTTCAGAAACTCAGGATTTTTTCACGGTGACCTTAGAAACCGAACTTAAAAAACTCAACCAGGAGCGTTCTCCTCTTACTGAAAAAATTATTAACGATGCCTTAAATCAAATTGAAATCTTAGAACAAGACTATCAAAAATTGAAATCAGACTTGACAGAAAGCGGAAAAGACCAACGGGTTATTTATGCCATGATATCAAACTTTCAAAACAGAATAGACATCCTAAATATGGTTTTAGAACAAATTGAAACTATTAAACAATTAAAAAACAACACCAATGAAACTACAAATACCATTTAAAGTACTTGCCCTTTTGCTACTACTTCCATTGGTAGCATCAGCTGAGAATACTGATATATTGGCAAAAAGCACCAAGGAAAAAAAGATTACCAAATCTTATAACGTATCCTCCAACGCTACCCTTAAGATAAACAACAGTTACGGTAATCTTGATATTGTCACTTGGGACCAAAATCGAATTGAATTTGACATTACTATTAAAGTCACGGGAGGAAACTCGGATAAAGTTGAAGAACGGCTCGATGATATTACAGTAGATTTTAATGATTCTGGAAATGTTGTATCTGCCGTTACACGATTTGGAAAGCGAAAAAATTCGTGGTGGAATTGGAGCAATCGAAGAAACCTTAAAATCGAAGTTAATTACAGAGTTAAAATGCCAATTTCCAATAATGTTGATCTCAGTAATGATTATGGTGCCATTAATCTCAGCAAACTCGAAGGTAACGCTGCTATTAGCTGTGATTACGGAAAAATAACCACACAAGAGCTTCTGGGCAATTCCAACACCATAAGTTTTGACTACAGTAACAACTGTTATTTTGAATATATCAATAAGGGAAAAATTAGCGCCGATTACAGTGGCTTTACCATAGCCAATGCTAAGTCTATTGACCTTAAAGCAGATTATACGAAGTCTATTATTGAAAACAGTGAAAACGTAACCTACCAATGTGATTACGGTTCACTTAAAATAGACAACATTAACAATCTTGAAGGTGTTGGCGATTATTTAACCCTACGTTTGGGCACTGTTTACAAAAACGTGCAATTACAGGCTGATTATGGTTCTATTAAAATTGAACGAATGGCCTCCAAAGCTGGAAATCTAAACCTAGATACAGAATTCACAGGAATTACAATCGGTATCGACCAGAACTACAATTTCGATTTTGATATCAATCTTGAGTATGCGTCCCTTAACCATCCTGAATCGTTTACCTTTACCGTAAAGGAAAAGGACAATAGTGACAAAACATATAAGGGTTACCATGTCAATTCAAATTCTGGAAACGTCGTGAAAATCGATTCCGAATACGGAAGTGTAACATTTAAAACTAATTAATCAATATTTAAATCAGAAACTATGAAAAATTTAAAACTTTGGTCCTTGGCTATTTCAATAATGTGCTCTGCCCTATCCTGCGCACAATGGGGAAGTGGAGAAAAAGTGAGAGGTAATGGCAATATGAGTTCAACAACAAGATCTATAGCTGATTATGAAGGCGTCAAGGTTGCTGGATCAATGGATGTGAGACTTATTGAGGGCTCAGAAGGAACCATTACCTTAGAAGGCGAGTCTAACCTTTTGGAATATATTGAAACTACAATTTCTAAAGACAACCTCATCATCAAGGTAAAGGATGGATACAATCTAAAGCCAACACGCAGATTGGTCATTACGGTGCCTTACGAGCAATTAAACCTTGTGGCACTTGCGGGCTCCGGTGATATTTCTAGCTCTGGAACCCTACGTTCGGATGATTTAGAGGTTGCCCTTGCCGGTTCTGGCGATATTGAATTGGCTATTTCTGCCTCCAAGACTGACGTAAAAATTGCAGGCTCTGGAGATATTAAAATCAGTGGAAATTCTAATGATTTAAAGGTTGTCATTGCTGGTTCTGGAGACTTTGATGGCGAAAACCTACGTGGTCAAGATGTTGATGCCACAATCTCAGGCTCTGGTACGGCCAAAGTCTTTTGTACAGGTCATTTAAACGGTCGTATTTCTGGATCTGGCGATATTATATATTCGGGAAATCCTAAAACCAAAAACACCACCGTATCTGGCTCAGGCAGTATTAAATCCTAGATAACAAATCCATGTCATAAAAAGGCCGCTGTTTAGCGGCTTTTTTTAATGCCTATGTTCTATGTTTAGGAACTCGGAACAACAAAATAATTCCGGATAAAAAAATCAAAACCAGGAATAAGATGGAGTTTCGCATGCTTCCCGTTATCTGGTCTATAAATCCGTAAATGAGCATACCTATAACGATTCCAATTTTTTCGGCAACATCATAGAAGCTAAAAAACGAAGTTGTGTCCTCGGTTTGCGGTAAAAATTTTGAATAGGTAGAACGTGCTAAGGACTGAATGCCACCCATAACCAAACCAACTAAACCCGCTGCAATGTAAAATTGTACTGGACTCTTCATGAAATAGGCATAAACACATAAAGACATCCAAACAAAATTAGTGATAATCAATGTTTTGATATTACCAAATTTAGAAGATGCCCTAGAAGTTAAAATAGCGCCCACGATAGCCACAAGCTGAATAACCAATATACTCACAATAAGTCCAGTGGTTTTAGCTTCGGTACTGCCCCAATTAATTTCCTCTTCACCAAAATAAACAGCTACCAGCATTATAGTCTGTACGGCCATACTAAAAACAAAAAAAGCATATAAATAGCGCTTCAGCCTCAAGTCTTCATTTAATTGCTTCCAAACCCCTTTTAATTCCTTAAACCCATGAAACAAAATCTCCTTGGTCACCTTATGCCCAGAAGAAACACCTTTTGGCAAAACCTTAAAGGTGTATTGGCTAAATAAGGCCCACCAAATACCTACCGTTACAAAGGAATAGCGCATCATTTGCATTTTTTCGGCTCCTTCATCTTGGCTCATAACCATAGCTAAATTTAAAACAAGTAGCAATACGCTGCCAATATATCCCATGGCAAATCCTTTGGCGCTAATTTTATCCTGTTGCTCTTCAAAAGCGATATCTGGTAAATAAGAGTTGTAGAAAACCAAACTTCCCCAATACCCAATTAATCCCATGAAATAAAACAAGAGACTTAAATGTATACGCTCTAAGCTAAACCAATAAAGCCCAACACAGCCTACCGAACCCAGGTAGCAAAAAAACTTCATGAAATTCTTTTTGTTACCTACATAATCCGCTATCCCTGATAATATTGGAGATAGAACTGCCACAACCATAAATGTAAAAGCTGTAACGAAGGTAATTAAGGCCGTACTTTTAAATTCGTATCCAAAAGCAGTAATTTTCTTTATTTCCGTTATAAACAGTGCCGAATAAAATATTGGAAAAATTGAAGACGCAATAGTTAGGGTGTATACAGAATTTGCCCAATCATAAAACGCCCAAGCATTAAGAAGTTTAGGGCTTCCTTTTTTAATATCGTTCATTTGTTAAGTAAAAAAAGCTGTTCCTGAGAACAGCTTCTAAAGTACTGAATAATTATTTGTCTTATTTTATGGGTCTAAATGAATTTATCCCAAACTTTTTGGCTTCCTCTTTGGCCTTAGGGGCAAGAGCTTTCAAGTTTTGGATTCTAGAGTCATTACTTGGGTGTGTACTCATAAACTCTGGAGGTGCTTGACCTCCACTTTTTGCCTTCATGCGCTCCCATAAATTCGCAGCCTCATCCGGATTATAGCCTGCAATTGCCATTAAATAGACTCCAATCTTGTCTGCTTCGGTTTCGTGGCTTCTACTAAAGGGAAGCATACCACCAACGTTGGATACAACTCCATAAGATTGGTTAAAAATACTTAAGGCCTGTTGGTCATTTGCCAAGGCAATATTACCAGCGACCGCCAATCCTTGCTGAATGTAAGCGGCACTCATACGCTGCTGACCGTGGTTTGCAAGAGCATGGGCCACTTCGTGTCCCATAATGGCTGCTATTCCTGTCTCATTTTCAGCAATAGGCAAAATCCCTGTGTAGAACGCTATTTTTCCGCCAGGCATACACCAAGCATTAACCTGCTCAGATTCTATAAGTTTGTATTCCCATTTATAATCATCTAAATAACCTTGATAACCGTTTGCACTTAACCAACGTTCCGCGGCAACTGCGATACGCTCTCCTACCCGAGTAATCATTTCAGCATCGGCTGTGCCAGTAATGACTTTATTTTCAGTAAGTACCTGATTGTACTGAGCAAATGCTGCTGGAAATAATTGATCGTTAGACACAAAGGCCATGGTTTTCTTGCCCGTAAAAGGATTTGTTGCGCAAGCCAGGACCATAGTCAACAATCCAAAGGCTAGCAGGTTCTTTTTTATTCCCATAATCTTATTTTTTGACTCTGAAAAATACAAAATTCGTTCCATATCAATCAAGTAGCTCTAAACAAAATCAACTGATTTTATTTAGAAATAAAGTGTAACTCTGAAAAGTTCTTATCAACCACAAAAGTTTGAATACCATTGGCCGATAGAGCATCTAAGGACACTTCCTCATTATCGAGTTGAATCTCTCCAATGTCAAAAGGTAAACCATGAATGTTGATTTTAAACGTTTCATAAGTCGTCATGAATTTACCTTCTTTATGCTGATTAATAATCAGCTCGTCCTTACGACCAGTGAGACTGAACGTTCTTAGGCTATAACGTCCTTTGGTATAATCATAGCCATCATTAGCATCACTGTATAATTCACTTTTTTCCTTACCTTCTTTGTAATAGACGTCTAATGTTATCTCGGTTATTTCCTTTTCACCTACATATTGCTGAATAGGAAACTTAGGAATAATAGCTCCCTCCTTAACGAATAAAGGCATGCTATCTATATCAGCATCTACCCACATTTCCTTTCCGCCTTTAATCACTTCATCTGTCCAGAAATTATACCAATTACCCCGAGGCACATACATTCTACGACCTTTAGCATTAGGCTCCTGAATAGGACAAACCAGTATTTGCTCTCCAAAAATAAATTCATCCGTTCTGTAATGGGTTTGCACATCTTCTTGGTCGTACAACACCAAAGACTTTAGAAGTGGCGTACCATGATCTGCATAATTCCAAAAGGCTGTGTATAAATAAGGTAATAACTGGTAACGTAACTCAATAAATTTTCTAACAATATCGGTAACGTCCTCGTCAAAAGCCCAAGGTTCCTGATCACCATGATCACCTGAAGAATGAACTCTAAAGAACGGGTGGAAGGCTCCAAGCTGCACCCAACGCGCAAATAATTCTCCTGAAGGCTGCTCTGCAAAACCACCAATATCACTACCTACAAACCCAAAACCAGACATGGCCATGCGCTGAGCCTGGATGTTGGCAATCCACAAATGCTCCCAAGTAGCAACATTATCGCCCGTCCATGTAGACGTATAGCGTTGTGTCCCTGAATAGGCTGCTCTCGTAATTACGAAAGGACGCTTAGGATAGCTGTATTTTTTTAAACCTTGGTAGGTCGCTCTTGCCATTTGCATGCCATAAATATTATGAGCCTTTCTATGGCTGCAAGGATTACCATCATAGTCGTGTCTTACATCATCTGGAAATGTTTTATTGGGCACCTCCATAACGGCAGGTTCATTCATATCGTTCCATACACCCTTAATGCCAATGTCTTCAATTAATTCCTTAAATAATCCAGACCACCATTCCCTGACCTCAGGATTGGTAAAATCAGGAAAATAACATTCCCCAGGCCAGACTTTTCCTTTCATATAGGCACCATCAGCTCGTTTGCAATAAAAATCTTGCTCCAGACCTTCTTGAAATACCTTATATTCCTTATCAATCTTGATTCCTGGATCTATAATGGCGACTGTTTTAAATCCATCTTCAGCCAATTCCTTTACCATTCGCTTAGGATCTGGAAAATACTCTTTGTTCCAAGTAAAACATCTAAAGCCATCCATATAATCGATATCCAAGTAAATAGCATCACAGGGAATCTGTAATTTTCTAAACGTTGACGTTATTTCCTTTACCTTACTTTCAGGATAGTAGCTCCATTTACATTGATGAAACCCCAAAGCCCAAAGTGGTGGTAATTGATGGGGCTTACCTGTTAGATCCGTGTAACTTTCAACAACATCGTTCATTTTTGGACCGTAGATAAAGTAATAATTCATTTCTCCACCTTGAGCCCAGAAACTGGTTACATTTCGTCTTTCATGTGCAAAGTCAAAAGACGACATAAAGGTGTTGTCAAAGAAAATACCGTAGGCCTTATTATGATGTAATCCTGTATAGAACGGAATTGCCTTATAAATAGGATCTGAATCTCTTCCGTAGGCATAAGAATCCGTTACCCAATTATTATAGCGCTTACCTTTTAAATTAGAATGATTTGGTTTATCACCAAGGCCATAATAGCTCTCACCATCATTGGATATTTTACTCATCTTTACGATGTTGCCACCATATTCATAGCTCTCTTCCCAATGAAATCCTATTTCATCTTGGTTGATGAGAAAATTATCCTTTACATCATAAATAGAAACCCGGAGACTTTCCTTTGAGATTTCACAACGCAATTTTGAGGTTTCAATTTCAAAACAATCTGTTTTTTCCTCAATTTCCAATTTATTGAAACCAATACTGGCATATTTTGTAATGGCATAAGAAAAGTCATTGTCAAAATTACCAACGGTAGTATATCTAAATCTAAGGACGCTATCCCGAACAACCGTGAGCTCAAGAATAACATCATTACTTGTAGAAAAATAGAGTTTATCTACATCCTTTTTAAAATCTATAATTTTGGAAGGAAACTGATTTCCTTTGTTCTCTAGTTCTGTGTTTACTATCATAGCACGATTTTATAAAATCGTGTAAAAAAACGGAAAAAATTGAACTTCTAAAAGACTACAGGATTGTATTTTCGATGAGTTACTAACTATAACGTTTTAGTTATTGCAAGGTTCCCTTAAAGCCTTTTTTTCCATGCCATTTACTTGGCATATTTAAATACTAGCATTCCTAAAGGTGGAATATTGATTTCTACAGAATTATCCCTGAATTGCCATGGCTCGGCTTCAGACGTTTTCATTTTATTCTTGTAGTTACCACTTCCAAAGTATTTTTTTAAATCACTATTAAATACCTCTTTAAGTTTGCCCTTTCTAGGTATGCCCATGCGGTAGTTTTCTCTTGGAACTGGTGTCATATTACACGCTATGATGAGATCATCCTTAGGTTCATTTCCTTTTCGCATATAGACCAATACAGAATTTTCGGCATCATTATAATCTATCCATTCAAATCCTTCTCCAGAAAATTGTTTTTCAAAAAGTGCAGGTTCTTTTTTGTAAAACGCATTTAGGTCCTTAATTAGAGTTTGGACGCCCTTGTGTGGTTCATACTGTAACAAATGCCAGTCTAGGCTTTGTTGAAAATTCCATTCTTCGCTCTGCCCAAATTCCGCCCCTTGAAACAATAGCTTAGTCCCTGGATGCGTAAACATATAGGCATACAGCAATCTTAAATTGGCAAAGCGCTGCCACTCATCACCAGGCATACGACCTAAGATGGAACGTTTACCGTAAACGACCTCATCATGACTTAGCGGTAGCATGAAGTTCTCAGTAAAAGCATAAGTCATTGAAAAGGTTAAATCGTTTTGATGATGCTTGCGGTACACAGGTTCTTTTGCAAAATATTGTAGCGTATCATGCATCCAACCCATCATCCATTTCATACCAAAACCTAAACCTCCGATATAGGTTGGCTTAGACACCATAGGAAACGATGTAGATTCCTCAGCAATGGTTTGCACATCTGGAAAAGCGCTATAAACGGCTTCATTCATTTCTCTCATAAAAGCTATAGCTTCTAAATTTTCGCGGCCGCCAAACATATTTGGTTCCCATTCGCCCTCTTCCCTACTATAATCTAGGAACAGCATGGATGCCACGGCATCTACACGCAAACCATCAGCATGATATTGGTCTAACCAAAAAAGCGCATTACTTATAAGGAAAGACTTTACCTCATTTCGGCCATAATTAAAAATTAGACTTTTCCAATCTGGGTGATAGCCCTTTCTTCTATCTGGATGTTCATATAGGTGAGATCCATCAAAAAAACCAAGACCATGAGCATCTTCGGGGAAGTGTGAAGGAACCCAATCCAAAATAATACCTATGCCGTTTTGATGCAATTTATCTACCAATAGTTTAAATTCATCAGGATAACCAAAGCGTGACGTCGGTGCAAAATAGCCTGTGAGTTGATAACCCCAAGATGGGTCGTAAGGATATTCCATGATGGGCATGAGTTCCACGTGAGTGAAATTCATGTCCTTAACATAGGCTACCAAATCCTCTGCAAGCTCAGCATATGACAAGGACCTATTCTCTTCCATCTTTTTCCGCCATGAACCCAAGTGAACTTCGTAAACAGAAAATGGCGCATCTAGAGCGTTATTCGCTTTACGTGATTTCATCCATTTGGAGTCTTTCCACTTATAATTGTCTTCCCAAACCACAGAAGCTGTTTTCGGTGGATGCTCATTACGTCTCGCATAAGGATCGGCCTTTTCCGTCTTTATATCATTATGATGACTTTGAATTTTATATTTATAGATATTTCCTTTACCTACTCCTGGAATAAAACCTTCCCAAATACCACTCTCATCCCAGCGCACATTGAGTTTGTGATCACCTTCCAACCAGTAATTAAAATCGCCTATTACTGATACGGCTTTGGCGCTAGGAGCCCAAACCGCAAAATACGTTCCTTCTACTCCATTGACCGTGATAATGTGGGAACCAAATTTTTCGTATAGACGGTAATGTTTTCCAGATTTAAATAAATCAATATCAAAATCTGTAAATAAACTGTGTGCAATAACTTCTGACATAAATTCTAGTGGTTGATAATATTTGAAATTCCCTTTAAAGGAATAACGGCCCATCTTGGCCTTGAATTAAGTTCGTAGCCCAATTCGTAAACTGCTTTTTCAAGCAGACAATATTTTAAAAGAAAAACGCGCTCTTGCTGATAGCCTATATTAATATTTGCATCTTGAATAGCAACCACGTAAGTACCCAAAAACAACCCTATAAGATACTGATATAAGATTTCGCCTGCCTTAAACAGCTGCTCTTGGTCATGTTGGTATTTATCAAAATTATTAAATATGGTAGCGTAAATCGCATAATGAAAGGAACGAAACAATCCTGCCACATCTTTCAAAGGTGGCTGCTTCACTTTTCTATCCCTAATGGTGCTCTCTGGTTCTCCTTCAAAGTCCAAAATGTAAAAATCATCATCCTTTACCAAAATTTGCCCCAAGTGATAGTCACCATGCACGCGTAACCGTTCTCCTTTGAGTTTGGTCCAGTCAAAATTGACAAAACGCTTTCTTATATCGTTTTTCTTTTCCAGGAATTCTTGAGCCAGTTCTAAAGCCAATCCATCGAGTTTGTGCATATTATTTTCTACCGAATTCAACCTGTTTTGAAATTGATAGAGCAACCTGTTTTTTAACCAAACGGTATAATCACCATTAAATCGTGTTGGCGTAAAAGCGGTATCTTCAAATTCCGAACCTAAGGCGATGTGCATTTCGGCCGTTCGTTGGGCCAATTTCTGAATTTTAGTAAAAATATTAAGTCCAGCCCAATCGATTATTTGGGGAGGGATGTCCCTGATGCCTAGTCTCTCAAATTGCTGCGTTTGCGGCAATGCGTCTATATTTATTCCCTTATACTCTAAATTACTGAATACCTTATGTAATTCCTTAAGCATATAATCCCATGCATCGCCTTGATTGGGCACCATCTCTTGCATAAGAGCTATGGTGATATTTACATTTTCGTGGTCTTTAATTTGCACACTTCCCAAATAAGCTGGAGTGTTTTTAAAATCCTTGGTTTCCGATAAAAATCGGCTCATTTCATAGTCGGGATTTCTATCGGCATAAATACGTCTAAAAAATTTTAAAACATATTTCTCATTGTACACAATGGAGGTATTACTTTGCTCCATTCCCATAAACCGAGAGGATTCATAGCTACAGTCTTTGAATATGGTACTTTTATGGTACTGCACTGGTGTTTTGTCTATAGGTGCCGCGGTAAGAATACGCTCAAAAACTACTTTCCTAAAGGCTTCGAGATTTATAGCGTCTATGATGTACCCTTCTTGGTTCTGTATGCTAATGGGCAAAATACGGTCGTCTTTGGCAAAGCTTTTGTCAGAGACAAAAGCAATAGGAATAAAGTAATGTTGGTAGAAGGCTTCTTCAAAATTTACCTCTAAGATAAGACCATAATAGACCTCTTCATGCTTTTGAATTCTAAAATACTGTGCGAGCTCTATATATTTCAGTTTACTAGACTTTCCGCCGTACCAACGCTGTTTAACAATGTAATTCTCGAGAACATCTGATAGAAATATCTTTACGAAATCTTTATTTTCCATAAGCTCTTCCCAGCGCACATCAAAATTGTACGGTAGCTGAAGATTTGTGGCCGAAGATTTCTTTTTGGTCATAACCTATTTATTTATTTTAAAGATATGAAACGGTAAAGTGGGATGCAACTCTACAAAATTCCATTCGTTATACCAATTGTAATTACTTCCTGTAATTAAATCACTCACATTGATATGGTGCCCAGGATAAACACCCAAATCAGATAGTGGCAATTGTACTGTACCTTGCTGAGAGTAATGGTGCTCTAAGCTGACCACGATTAAAAGTTCATCGGATTTACTGTCATTCCATTTATAATAAGCCATGAGGTTGTCATTGTCTACATTGCAGAATCTAATATTGTTGGTTTGCTGCAAGGCTTCATGCTCATGACGAATTTGATTTATTCTAGAAATTACGGTGGTCAATTTATTTTGCTTAAACCAATCGTAATGTTTTACCTCAAATTTCTCCGACATAAAATACTCTTCCTTTCCAGGCACGGCCTCGTCTATCATTTGTTCATAAACTGGACCGTAAATACCTATGCTAGAGCTCAAGGTAGCTGCAAGGACGTAACGCTGCATGTATTTAGATTCGTTAGATCCTTGTAAATGGTAAGGATTAATATCTGGTGTATTGGGCCAAAAATTAGGGCGCATATACTCGCGTTGGTCTGTTTGGGTAAGCTCCGTGAGGTACTCGGTTAATTCATGCTTTGAATTTCGCCATGTAAAATAGGTATAAGACTGCGTGTAGCCGCGCTTTGCCAATTGCTGCATCACCTTAGGCTTGGTAAAAGCCTCTGCCAAAAAAATGATATCCGGATGCTTTTTCTTAACCTCTGCGATAATCCATTCCCAGAAGTAATATGGCTTGGTGTGTGGATTATCTACCCTGAAAATTGTTATACCACAATCAATCCAGTACATCAAAATATCCAAACATTCATTCCAAAGATTCTTGTAATCTTTAGACTCCCAATAAATCGGTAAAATGTCTTGGTACTTTTTGGGTGGATTCTCTGCATACTGAACTGTGCCGTCTGGTCGCCATTTAAACCATTCAGGATGATTTTTTACCCATGGATGGTCTGGAGCGGCCTGTAAGGCATAGTCCATGGCTATTTCAATCCCTTGTGCTTTGGCCTTATTAATAAGGTCTTTAAAGTCCTCTAAACTTCCTAATTTAGGATGAATGGCTTTATGTCCGCCTTCTGGAGACCCAATGCCCCAAGCTGAGCCCACATCTCCTTGCTGTGCTTCAGTAGTGTTGTTTTTTCCTTTACGGTTAACATAACCAATGGGATGGATTGGTGGAAAATACAAAGTATCAAAGCCCATTTGAGCGATGCGCGGCAACAAACGTTCGCAATCCTTAAAGGTTCCGTGCTGCCCTTCTTGCTCTGACGCAGACCTTGGAAAAAACTCGTACCACGTGCTAAATCTCGCTTTTTTACGGTCTACATAAACCTGTAGCTCTTTAGACTCGTTAGCAAGATGCTTTTCGGGGTATTTCATAAAAATATCATGAAGCTCGCTGCTTTTGGCTTCCTTTATGGCCGAATCGTACTGCTCAGGGTCTTCAAAACAGGCTATACAGTAATTGAGGTAATCTTGCTCCTCCCTTGATGCTTTTTTTAGAAGTGGTTTGAGCAAAGTTATTCCTTCAAGCAATTCTGATTTTACATGTTGCCCATCATCTATTTTTCGCTCTATACCATGCTGCCAATTTAAAGCATAGTCTACCCAACCTTGAACCTTATAACTGTAAAACCCTTGTTTTTTAACCTGAAAGGACGATTTCCATTCATCATTCACAACAAGGTGCATTCTAGATTCACTCCATTTGCGCTCTTTTTCGTGTTTGTACAAAACCGAAGCACCAATGACATCATGACCATCGACAAGTACATGGGCATCAACATTTACAAATTCATCTACAACCCGTTTTATAAAGAACTCGCCGCCGTTTATTTGGGGAGCTACATAATCGATGACTACACGCTTTTGATTTTGCATTTCTATAAAAAATTAGCTATTACAATGCCGAATTTAATAAAAAACGCAAATAAAAATGGGTATGAATTTCATTATTCTAAAATAACAACAAACTACAACGTTTGAATTACTGTTTGTGTTGAAAAGTAGTTTTAAATAACCGTTCCTTTAGGAATTACAGCTCCTTTTTTAATCACCACAATACCATCCTTTATCAGGTAAGTATCTGTTTCGGCATCCTTTAAATGCTTACCGCCATTTATGCGAACGTCATCACCAATTCTACAGTTCTTATCGATGATGGCATTTTTGATAAAACATCGCTCACCAATACCCATTAAGATATTAATATGTTGGGATTCTATCTCTTCTAAAGATTCATAAAGGTCAGAACCCATCATATAGGTATTTATTATCGTTGATTCCTTCCCTATACGAGAGCGAATACCAATAACCGATTTCTCAATCATCGCGGCTTGAATAATACAGCCTTCGGCAATAACGGCTTTATTTAGGGTAGTTCCTGATATTTTAGACGTAGGTAAAATACGAGCGTGGGTAAATACCCTTTGATTCATATCATAGAGATTGAATTTAGGGATATCGTCCGTTAAGCCAAGATTCGCTTCAAAAAAACTATCTATGTTACCAATATCTGTCCAGTACCCTTCAAAAGGAAAGCTTACGACCTTGTGTTTGCCTATGGATTGTGGTATGATCTCTTTACCGAAATCAACAGTAGATGCATCATTCATTAATTCTACCAAAAGGTCTCTATTAAAAATATAGATTCCGGTTGAACCGAGATACTCTCTTCCCTGCGCTAGCATTTCATCACTAACTTCCGACTTCCAATCCTTCAATAAGTCTGAAGAAGGCTTCTCTATGAATGAGGTAATATTATTATCTGCATCTGTTTTTAAAATACCAAATGACGTCGCATCTTTGGCATTGACAGGATATGTGCCTACACTGATTTCCGCTCCGGACTCCACATGAGCATTTATCATGTCATTGTAATCCATTTGATACAATTGATCCCCAGAAAGAATCAAGGCATACTCAAATTCGTGTTGCAAAAAATGATGCATACTTTGACGCACAGCATCCGCAGTACCTTGAAACCAATCACCACTATGTATGGTTTGTTCTGCAGCCAAGACATCCACAAAAGCCGAGCTAAAAAAACTAAAGTGGTAGGTATTTTTTATATGTTGATTAAGCGATGCCGAATTAAATTGCGTTAACACATACATGCGCTTAATTTCAGAATTGATACAATTGGAAATAGGAATATCCACCAACCTGTATTTTCCGGCGATTGGCACCGCTGGTTTAGAACGTGTTTCTGTGAGTGGATAAAGGCGAGATCCTTGTCCGCCTCCTAAAATGATGCTAAGTACTTTTTGATTATACATTAGAGTCAATTAAAGATTTATAAAGTGATTTTGTTTGTTTTGCGATGGCTTTCCAATCAAAATGGTCTTCCACGCGCTTTCGGCCAGCTTTGGCCATATTTTTTTGAAGGTCCTTATCGGCAACAATCGTATTTATACCGTCAGCAAGGTCTCTAGAAAATTGATCTGGATCAACAGGCTCAAAGGGAGCTTCTTTTTGCTGCTCTAGCGCAACCAATAGTCCGGTTTCCCCAGGAAGAACAACTTCCTTAATGCCGCCTACTGCACTGGCCACGACAGCTGTTTCACAAGCCATGGCTTCTATGTTTATAATACCAAAGGGCTCGTAAATTGAAGGGCAGCAAAATACGGTAGCATGGGAATAAAGCTGAATAACATCCTTTTTGTCCAGCATTTTGTCAATCCAAAAGATATTATCCCTGTCTGCCGATGCCTTAGCCACAGCGTCTTCCATCTCCTTGGCAATATCTTCAGTGTCTGGGGCACCTGCACAGAGCACAATTTGGGTATCCTTATCTATATATTTTATAGCGTTAACCAAATGAATAATCCCTTTTTGTCGTGTTATTCGACCTACAAATAAGACAAAGGGCTTGGTCTGGTCTATACCATAACTTTCTAAAACCGAAGTCTCTGATGTCACGGCATACTCCTTGAGGTCTATACCATTATAAATAACCTCTATTTTTTTTTCATCAACATCAAAGTAATTTAGAACATCCGCTTTTGTCTCTTCAGAGACGGCAATAATGGCGTCGGCCATTTCAATAGCCGTTTTTTCTACCCATGATGACGCATCGTAACCTCTTCCCAACTGCTCACGTTTCCATGGACGCAAGGGCTCCAGGGAGTGGGTTGTCACTACCAATGGAAGACCATAACAAAGTTTAGCCAAAATTCCGCCAAAATGGGAATACCACGTATGGCAATGCACCACATTGGCATCGGTGGGCTCTATATTCATATCTAAGCCCACCTTTAGGGTTTTAAAGAGCATTTTAAGCTTCTCCTCGGCAGCATCAAAGTTGGTGTCGTCCCAAGAAAAACCCTTAACCGATAAATTATTTTTAACGACATCTTGGTCGCCAAAGGCACGGACATCAACCTTCATTAATTCCGAAAGCTCTTTAGCCAAATATTCTACATGTACGCCAGCACCACCATAGACATACGGTGGGAATTCACGGGTTAAAAATAATACCTTCATACGTTTTTTTAGTCTTACTATTTATTAAAGAAATATACTAAAAACAACTTCCTAGTGCTGTATAAAAATAAACTAAATTCGATTGAAAAACCTTTAATTTTAGGTTAAACCTTTATTATTTGTAATTAACGACATTTACCTTTATAAAAAATTCAAACTATGAAAAAATTTATCGGACTTTTACTTGTGCTACTTGGCTTTAATTGCCAAGGCACTGCACAGAAAACAAAAAAAGCTGAAGAATTTCCAGTACAGAAAACCGAACAGGAATGGAAAGAGGAACTTACGCCAAAGCAGTTCTACGTGTTACGGCAAGAAGGTACCGAACGTGCATTTTCTAGCCCCTTGAACAAAAACTATGAACCTGGAGTTTACCATTGTGCAGCCTGCAACGCACCGTTGTTCAAAAGTGAGCACAAATTTGATTCGGGTTCAGGGTGGCCAAGTTTTGATCGCGAAATCGATGGGAATGTTGCCTTTTCTACCGATTATAAATTAGGTTATGCCAGAACAGAGGAGCACTGTGCCAATTGTGGCGGTCATTTAGGTCATGTCTTTAACGATGGCCCCAAGGCTACCACGGGAAAACGCCATTGCATTAATGGTGTAGCTCTTAAATTTGTGCCCGAAAAGGACTAATGTCATTTTTTCATTATTTAACTAGAGTTATTACACTAAGGATTCATCCTTTTGTCATATTCAACAGAAGGTCAAAAGATTGTAAATTGAATTTACATATTTGAGGTTTATCTGCATAATTCCTTATTTTTGCATCTCAATTTTCATTAAACAAACGCACATATGAGCAAATATGATATTATCGTTTTAGGAAGTGGACCTGGAGGTTATGTTACTGCCATAAGAGCTTCCCAATTGGGCTTTAAAACAGCCATAGTAGAAAAAGAGAGCCTTGGTGGTGTCTGTTTAAATTGGGGTTGTATACCTACAAAAGCCCTCCTAAAATCTGCTCAAGTTTTTGAATATTTAAAACATGCCGAAGACTATGGTCTGAAGGTAAAAGATGCCGAACATGACTTTGATGCCGTGGTAAAACGAAGCCGTGGTGTTGCAGATGGTATGAGCAACGGTGTTAAATTTTTAATGAAAAAGAACAAGATTGACGTTATCGAAGGCTTTGGTAAATTAAAGCCTGGCAAAAAAGTAGACGTTGATGGTAAGGAATATGAAGCGGACCACGTGATTATTGCTACTGGAGCACGATCTAGGGAGCTGCCAAGTTTACCTCAAGATGGTAAAAAAGTTATTGGCTACAGAAAAGCTATGACTTTAGAAAAGCAACCAAAAAAGATGATTGTTGTTGGCTCTGGAGCTATAGGTGTTGAATTCGCCTATTTCTATAACTCTATGGGTACTGAAGTCACCATAGTAGAATACATGCCCAAAATAGTTCCTGTAGAAGATGATGAAGTCTCCAAACAATTGGAGCGCAGCTTTAAAAAATCTGGTATTAAAATAATGACCTCTGCCGAAGTGACTTCTGTTGACACCTCTGGAAATGGTGTTAAGGCTACCGTTAAAACAAAAAAGGGCGAAGAAGTTTTGGAGGCTGACATTGTTTTATCTGCTGTAGGTATAAAATCAAATATCGAGAATATAGGTTTAGAGGATGTTGGTATAGCTGTTGACAGAGATAAAATCTTAGTGAATGATTATTACCAAACCAATATACCAGGTTACTATGCCATAGGTGATGTTACACCAGGCCAGGCCTTAGCACATGTAGCTTCTGCTGAAGGTATCTTGTGTGTTGAAAAGATAGCCGGTCATCATGTTGAGCCTCTGGATTATGGCAATGTTCCAGGTTGTACGTATTGTTCGCCAGAGGTGGCAAGCGTAGGTTTAACCGAAGCGCAGGCTAAAGAACAAGGTTACGATATTAAGGTTGGAAAATTCCCGTTCTCCGCTTCAGGTAAAGCGAGCGCAGGTGGCAATAAGGAAGGTTTTGTTAAGGTTATTTTTGATGCGAAATATGGCGAATGGTTAGGTTGCCACATGATTGGCGCTGGTGTTACGGATATGATTGCAGAAGCCGTATTGGGCAGAAAACTGGAAACAACAGGCCATGAGGTTCTTAAAGCAGTTCACCCTCACCCTACGATGAGTGAAGCGGTTATGGAAGCCGTGGCCGATGCGTATGACGAAGTTATACACCTGTAATAAGAAACAACGAAGGAAATCAAAGGACAAGGCTTAACAGTTTTGTCCTTTTTTTATAAACGAAAACTCAGCCCTAGGAAAATCACGTTGGGTGCCAACTCTTCAAAACCCAAAGTATATTTCATATGGAGGCCTAAGCGCTCACTAAGATCATAAGCCAAAGCAATGTCTGCCCTGACCTTAAATTTGTTGGTAAAAAAATCAAAAAAGTAGTTAAGACTTGGTCCAACTTGGATATGAAAGTTATTGTTAATATCGTACTTAAGATACAACGGCGCATTAAGAAATCTAAACTCATCTATATTGATATACAAAAGCTCTGGCTGAAAATGAAAGCCTTCATTAACCTTAAAGTCTACAAAAACACCTCCGTAATAGCCAACATCGACTTCGGCATTGGGACCGAAGTTACCTTCTATAAGGTCAAAGAACGTAAGATTAACGCCTCCCTTAAGTCCAAATTCTGTTTGTGAACTGGAAAGGCTTATGCCTAAGGTCAAAAACAGTAGCGTTAAATATGTTCTTAAATTTTTCACTGGCCTTCTATTAAACTTTCTACGGCCAAATCATAGGATAGCAACCCAAAACCAATAATCACTCCTTTGGCATTTGGTGAAATATAGGATTGATGCCTAAAACTTTCCCTGGAAAAGGTGTTGGAGATATGGACTTCTACAACAGGCGTTGTTATGGCCTTTACAGCATCGCCAATGC
>CAZGDG010000015.1:0-1603 GCA_964524415.1 uncultured Flavobacteriaceae bacterium | reverse complement strand
TTAGACTGAAAATAAGTGAACGTTACGTCACTGTATTTGGTGGCCAAAGCCTTTAAATAATCCTCAAAGGATTGATGGCCATACACCTCAGGCTCACGTTTGCCGAGTAAATTAAGGTTTGGGCCATTGATGATTGCAATCTTTGTCATGTGCTAAAGATACTAAATACAGAACATAAAAAAACCGAGACTATTGCCTCGGTTTGGATTTTATTTTAATCGCCTTATAATTTAAAAACGCCTCCTAAGCCCAAATAAGACATGACATTCGTCTGAGTAAGATCAGAACCCTGGATGTCGTTAATGTTGGTTATACCTGCATTTCCTTGAAAATCTAACATGATGCTAAAAGCTTCTGTAATTTCTATTTTATACCCTATACCATAAGTAATTCCTAAACTAAATGAGCCTACTTCGTTCGAGATGTCTTGAGAAGCAATTTCCGCAGAAGTCAAAAAACTTGGAGTTAAACCAAAATTAAGATTCCACTTTCTGGTACTTCCAAAGTGCCAGTTAGCATTAATAGGCACACTGATATAATTTAATTCTATATCTGGTCCATTGTTAAGAGATGCGCCCATAGCATCAAATAATATACCTGAACGCAAACTCCATCTATCATTAAAGTAGTAATCACCCTTCACTCCAAAGGACGCAGTGTTTCTAAATTCATAAGCATCGGCATTATCTCCATTAAATGTAGCCCCTGAGTAGGCTATGTAAGGAACTAACTCGATATCACCTTTTTCTCTCAATTGAGCATTCGTTGTAAGGGAGAATAGAATAAAACATCCCAATACGCATAAGAAATTTTTAGTCATTGTAAAATATTTGATTAGGCGGCAAATGTAGGTTTATTCTTAAAATACGCAAGCTTTATTTTTGTATTTTGATAAAAAAAATCGAGACCAAACGGCCTCGATTTTTTAAGTGTTTGTTTATTAAACTATTGACTATAGGAAGAAGTACCCTACGGACAACTGTAAAACATTATTGCGATTTGTAAAATCACCTTCAAAATCATTGATATTTGATAGTCCAAGCGTATAACGTGCGGTAAAGAACAAGCCCATATCCAATTCATAAGAAGCACCAAAGCCAAGTCCAAAATCAACGGATTTAACAAAATCACTGATGTCTACCTCTACACTTTCAGAAGCCACTTCAACTTCTTCATCTGCAGATAACAAGAAACTAATTTGAGGACCTGCCTCTAAACTAAACCCTTTAGCTACCTTATATTTGGCCATAATGGGTAAACTCAAATAATTGAGCTTAAGTGTCTCATCAACATTGAATGTCATGCCATCAAAGGTATCTGTATAACTGGATGTTGCTCCAATAGAATTGTAGAGCAACTCAGGTTGGATAGAAAACGCCTCACTGACACCAAACTCGGCAACAGCTCCAAAATGCAAGGAGGTCCTTCCATCAACATCTTCCGTGTCATCGCCACTAATTGAGGCGAAATTTGGTCCAGCCTTAACGCCTAAACGAAAGCTTTGTGCATTTAGGGATATAAAAGCCAATACTGCGAAAATTACTAATAACGATCGTTTCATAATACAGTGTTTTAAAATTAACAGTGTAAATGAAGATTTTTT
>CAZGDG010000014.1:0-42043 GCA_964524415.1 uncultured Flavobacteriaceae bacterium | reverse complement strand
ACAGCTGAAAAGACAATTATTCAAGAATTGTTAGATAATGATATCGCTCGTATTTATTGGGATATCGATTCTAGATTTATCCTTGACAATTATCATGATGCAGGATTATTTATAAGAAGCTACAAAACCAAGTGGAAACATTTTAAACAAAACTCCTTTAACTGGGTTAGCACTATATATTCTAACCCTAAGAAGATAAAAGTAACAGGAGTCCCAAAAAACGTAGGGCAGGCTAAATACATTGGGCAACTGGTAGAACAGTTACATCAGGAAAAACAGACCTTACAAAACGTGGCCATAGTTTTAGGTGAAGAAAACCTTCTACTTCCCCTACTAAATTCCTTACCCAAATCTGTTGATTCGGTTAATATCACCATGGGATTACCATTAAAGTACGTTCCCTTAGCTAATTTCTTCATAGCCTTGTTTGAGCTTCATAAGCATAATAACCCAGCATTTTACTATAGGGATATTATCGACTTTCTCATGTTGCCCTCAGCTAAAATGCTTTTTAAAAAGGGGAATACCGATAACGCATCTGTACTTATAGAGCATCTACAGAAAAATAATCTCACTTACGTGAGTTCAAAAAAGATTAAAACCATTATTCCAGATTGTGAGCGCCTCATAACTCTAATTTTTGATTCATGGAAAGGTGAGCCTCAAATTGCCCTAGATAAGAGCAGCAAAATTATATTTGAAGTTAAATCCAAATTAAATCCTAAGGAGAACAGATTAGAAAAAGAATACCTATACCGCTTTTACACGCTCATCAATCAGTTAACGGAACTTCACCATACGTACAATTATATTAATGATATTTCTGGGCTTTATGGTCTTTTTAAGGAGTTACTGCTCTTAGAAACACTAGATTTTCAAGGCGAACCTCTTGAGGGATTGCAAATTATGGGTATGTTGGAGTCTAGGGCTTTAGATTTTGAAACCGTAATCATCAGTTCCGTTAATGAAGGTATTCTGCCAGCTGGAAAGACGGCTAATTCTTTTATTCCCTATGATGTTAAAGTTCAAAATAAGCTTCCAACTTATAAGGAGAAGGACGCTGTTTATACCTATCACTTTTACAGACTACTTCAAAGGGCTAAAGAGGTCTATATTTTCTATAATACAGAAATTGATGCCCTTAAAGGTGGTGAGAGAAGCAGATTTATTACGCAGCTCGAGGTTGAAGGACTTCACCCTATAGAACACTGCATTGCCCAACCTCAAATTCCTGCTATAGAGCAAGAGGCTGTTACCATTAAAAAAACACAAGGCCTATTAAAAGAACTTAAGAAAATTGCCAAGCAAGGTTTTTCGCCGTCATCCCTATCAAACTATATAAGAAATCCCTTGGATTTTTATTACGAAAAAGTTCTTCATATCTCTGATTTTGAAGAGGTAGAAGAAAGTGTTGCTGCAAATACACTTGGCACCATAATACATAATACTTTGGAAACATTTTATAAACCTCTCGAAAATTGTTTTTTAACCGTAAAAATCCTGGAATCTTTTAAAGGTAGAATCAAAGACGCGATTACTGAAGAATTTAAAAACACTTATAGGCAAGGGGACTTCAAAACTGGAAAAAACTTAATCATTTTTGAAATTGCCCAACATCTTATTTCCAATTTTTTAGACCTAGAAATAGATGCCCTGAAAAAGGGAAATAGCATTAAAATTTTAGCTATTGAAAGCAACATTAGCTGTTCCCTTTCTATCAAAGACATAGAATGGCCAATTATCCTTAAGGGAAAGATTGATCGTGTTGATGAATATAATGGCGAGGTCCGGGTTATAGATTATAAATCTGGCAAAGTAGAACAAAACAAAGTGGTTGTAGATGACTGGGAGAAACTCACGACCGACTACGAGAAATACAGCAAACCGTTTCAGCTGTTGTGCTATACTTACATGTTGTATAAACAAGATAAGATCTCACTGCCCATTGAGGCTGGCATCTATTCCTTTAAAAACCTTAACGCCGGATTACTAAAATTTGCCGAAAAAAACTCGGCAGAAAAAACAAAGCGAAATGAGTCTATAACAAAAGACACCATTTCTAACTTTGAAAATGAACTTCACAAGTTACTGCTGGAAATTTTTAATTCAGATGTAGATTTTATAGAAAAAGAAACTGATTAATGAAACAGATTAAAAATAGGGTCTTGGAAAGGACCAATAACCGACCTATAGTTCTCGACGCCTTTTATGCCGAAGAAAAACTGAAGCAGCCTATAGTTGTTTTCTGTCATGGCTATAAAGGATTTAAAGATTGGGGCGCATGGAATATTATGAGCAAACTTCTGGCTAACGAGGGCATTTGCCTCGTTAAATTCAATTTTTCACATAATGGTGGCACTGTAGAGAACCCTATTGACTTTCCTGACCTCGAGGCATTTGGACAGAACAATTATTCAAAGGAGCTCAATGATCTAAATGATGTTTTAGATTGGGCTCAAAACCATTTCAACAACAATCCCAATGTAGACATTAACAATATCATCTTAATTGGCCACAGCAGAGGTGGTGGTATAGTCTTATTAAAAGCCAATGAAGATAATAGGATATGTAAGGTAGTAACCTTAGCTGGCGTAAGTGATTTTGAGAGTCGTTTTGGGTCGTCCAAGGACATTGAACTCTGGAGAGAACGTGGCGTTAAATATGTGATCAATGGTCGTACAAAACAAAAAATGCCACACTACTTTCAGTTTTATGAGGATTTTCTAGCAAATAGAAACCAACTTAATATTCGTGGCGCAGCAGAGCATATTAAAATTCCACATCTTGTTATCCATGGTGATAAAGACACCTCTGTAAACGTTGAAGAGGCTCTCAATTTGCATAAATGGAATCCCAAAAGTCAACTCGAAATAATACCAAATGCCGATCACGTGTTTAATACAAAACATCCTTGGGGCAAAAACGAACTATCCGTTGAGCTAAAGATGGTGACAGAAAAAATTCTCGACTTTATAACATAAAAAATCCACACGATTATTGTGGATTTTTTTAAGTGATGTGGAGAAGAGCGGACTCGAACCGCCGACCTCTTGACTGCCAGTCAAGCGCTCTAGCCAGCTGAGCTACATCCCCTTTTTTGGCTATGCAAATAAAGCACAATTCCATACATTTTGCAAAATTAACTACCTTTAAAATATTAGTCCATCATTTTTTACCTATGCCGCGCTCTAATTTTAAGGACGATTTAAATAGTGAAGCTAAACTCGCCTCACATTTAGACCTGATTTATCCCAAAATTTTTTCAGTCAATAATTATTCTATCGATCGCGTTAAAGATCTTGAACTTCAGCACAGAGGTATAGATTTAATTCTAAGTAATTCCAATAGGCAATTTTTTGTGGATGAAAAAGCACAACTCGATTATCTCAATACGTCACTCCCAACGTTTGCCTTTGAGCTCTCGTATTTAAAACAGAAAAAGTGGCATAAAGGTTGGCTCTATGATAAAACCAAGGAAACGGATATTTATTTCTTATTAACAGACATCCATTTCAGTAAAGACGATTCTAACGAGAAGCTATCTAAGGTAAAAATTACTGGTGTTTATAGAGATGATCTCAAAGCGCTGCTTCAAAAAAAAGAACTTACTGAAAATAGGCTATTTCTCATTGAAAAAGAATTGCGCCAAAGTGGCAAACACGGCAGATATCCCATACAGCAATTAAACCCTAAAACTGAAGGCGTTCTTTTCTATTCAAAAAACAACAAAAGTGAACAGCCCATTAATTTAGTTTTAAAACTGGATTGGCTCGTTAAAGAAAAGGTTGGGAAAATTATTTTTCAGATATAATCTCATCTGACAATACCTCTCCAAATTTTTCAACTACGCCAACGACTAAGGCATTTCCCATAAAGAAGGCCCTTTTTGCATCAGTTATTTCATCAGCCTTGGTGTGGTTGTCGGGAAACATATTTAAGCGCTCCAATTCTATTGGTGTTAACCTTCTAAGACGCCCATTAACTTGTACCACATGTTTAAAACGAGAAGCCGACTTACCACCTTCTCCCGTGATAATTGTTCTCGAAGCTTTATCTAAAGCATCTGGGAACACCATACTGCCCTCATTATAATTATACCAAAAGTCATTAGCCTTGTTATAGCGCTTTTCGTTTTTGGCCCCTTTTAAATACGTCCACTTAGCCAGGGTGTCCTCGTTAATGTAAAACGATTCTGGAACATCTTTTTCAGGAATTAAAATATCACCAAGGGTAAGGAATTTCCCCTCAAAATTGGGTAAATATTTTTCACTCCAATAGTCACCCTCAATCATAACACCTGTGTTATAAAATGGAGATTTCTTTTGCCCTTTGTTGAAGTAATTTGATACCTCAACAAGGTCCTTTGACAAATTACCCCTAGAATTGTTATTATCAGCAGGTGTTCCGGGAAATGCTCTTGCGGCAATACCGTTTTCAAACAACCATAAAGACTTATCCTTCAGACTTTTTAATTTTTTATAGGTAGCCGTAGATCTGTGGTAACCAATAATAAATATCCGTCGTCGCCGCTGAGGCATGCCATACTCAGCCGCATTGACAACCTTCCACTCAACAGCATAACCAAGATTGTTTAAAGAGGACAACATCATAGCAAAATCGCGACCGCGTTGTGATGCAGGTGATTTTAAAAGGCGATCTACATTCTCTAAAAGCAGATATTTAGGCTTATGCGATTTTTTACCCTCTAAAATTCTATGAATTTGCCACCACAGCACACCTTTTTTTCCTATAAGGCCGCCACTTCGCTTTAACGTTGTTGCCACCGAATAATCTTGGCATGGAAACCCTCCAACAAGTAAATCGTGATTGGGTATGGCCTCAACATCTATCGTGGCAATATCCTCACCAGAATGATTTGATTTAGGCCATCTCTTTTGATATACGATATTGGCATGTTGCTTTTTGGTGCTCGGTTCCCATTGATTACTCCATACAACTTTGTAAGGACTATCTTCTTTTCTGGGATAACCTTCTAGGCCTATTCTGAAGCCTCCGACACCTGCAAAAAGTTCAACGGTTTTTATTATGTGTTGAGGCATAAGAAATTATTTCAGTCCGCTTAAAACTAGAACTGGCATTTTATTGGCGTGAAAATCCTTCTTTAAAATCGTATCCTTTTCCCATAATTTTGAAAAGAAACCACGTTTTCTGCGCACTACACACAAAAGGTCGGGATTATTGCTTTGATAATGCTCTAGAACTGCCTGAAAGGTAGTAGGGCGCTCTGCTATTGTTGTATTGGTGATCATAGCTTTTAGCTGGCTATTCAGTTCAAAATCCTTTTCCTTGTGATGGGCTGTTTTAACCAGCAAGATATTGAGTACGGCTTTATATTTATCTTTTATTGCTATTAAGGGCTTTAAGGCGTCTTCCTTCTTAATTATTGCCGATTTAACCGCTAATAAAATCTTTACAATAGGTTTGTACTGATACCCTTCAGGTACAATTAATGCCGGAATTTGAGTCCGCTTAATAATCTTTCCGGATGTTTTTCCTAAATATACTTCTTCTTTTATGGAATTGGTTCTAGGTTCTAGAATGATTAAATCCACTTCTAGGTTCTTAGAAATAGTCTCCATAGTGTCAATTAAATCACCTTTAAAAGCCTTAGCTATAACCTCAACACCTTTTTTATCTATAGAAGCAATGTGGGATTCCAAGAACGCTATAGATTCCCGTTGAAGGATGTGGTCTACTTTAATCATGGTCCCAGCTTTCGTATATACATTATATATTTGTACCACATATACTTTTGCGCCGAAAGCTTTGGCAAAATCCACAGCATATTGCAAGTGCGACTTTGCATTTTGAGATGACCCTACAGGAACCAGAATAGTTTTCATTGCTATATAGTTTAAGACAAAAGTACATATAATAATGATATTAAAGTCCGTCACTAACTACCTTAAATTCAAAACAGAAATAACTAAAACATAGCTCAAAGAAATGAGCAAGAATAAATTCAGCCATAGTTTAAAGCTATTTCCTAAACACCAAATGAAGTACTATCTATTGAAATTTAATAGCTTGCTTAAATCGTTCGCCAGAGGAAACAAGTGCAGGTGTTTTAATTTAGCCCTAATTTAGGTTATAAAAATAAGTGAAAAATCACGACCTTCGGGCCAGCAAAAGAAAACATGACAACCGTTTTCTAAAATAAAGTGAACCTCCGTCCTATTTTTATGAACTAGTCCTTTGAGTACCGATATCTCATTAAAACATATCAATAAATTAGCTATTCCGGCATTGATTGCCGGGATTTCTGAGCCAATCCTATCGTTGACGGATGCTGCTATTATAGGTAATATGCCTCTCAATGCCACAGAATCACTTGCCGCTGTAGGAATTGTAACCACCTTTCTTTCTATGTTGATTTGGGTTCTCGGGCAAACGCGCAGTGCCATTTCGTCAATAGTATCTCAATACCTGGGTGCAGAAAATTTGGAAGCCGTAAAGAACTTACCAGCGCAGGCTATATTCATTATTACGTCATTAAGCGTTCTTATTATTTTAACAACCTATCCCTTCGCAGCACAAATATTTAAACTTTACAATGCTTCTGACCTTATTTTAAGTTACAGTGTAACCTATTATCAAATACGCGTTTTTGGTTTTCCTTTTACTTTATTTACAATTGCGGTATTTGGAACATTTCGTGGACTTCAAAACACATTTACACCCATGGTTATAGCAATTGTAGGTGCAGCGGCCAACATCATTCTAGACATTGTTTTGGTTTATGGTATAGAGGGGATTTTGTCACCCATGCACATTAAAGGAGCTGCCTATGCTAGTGTGGCAGCCCAAGTTTTAATGGCTGCTTTATCTGCATTTTACATACTTAAAAAAACCAATATCCCATTGTTGGTTACATTTCCTTTCAATAAAGAGATAAAACGGTTTGTGTTAATGATTATCAACCTATTCATTAGAACTATTGCCTTAAACATTGCACTCTACTTTGGGACGAGTTTTGCTACAAAATATGGCCCAATTTATATTGCAGCCTACACTATAGCCATTAACTTGTGGTTTCTAGGGGCATTTTTAATCGATGGATATGCCAGTGCAGGCAACATACTATCTGGAAAATTATTGGGAGCAAAAGAGTATTCAACTATGATTACCTTAAGCAATAAACTTATTAAATACGGTATTGTAGTGGGAGCGATTATTGCAGTGTGTGGAGGTTTATTATACTTTCCTATAGGCCACATTTTTACGAATGACAAGGAAGTTTTAAAAGAGTTTTATAATGTCTTTTGGATTGTCCTAGCTATGCAACCGCTTTGTGCCTTGGCTTTTATATTCGATGGCGTATTTAAGGGACTTGGTAAAATGCAATACTTGAGAAATGTACTCTTATTTTCAACTTTATTGGTATTCATTCCAGTGGTTTTGGCAACGGATTATTTAGACTACAAACTTTATGGTGTCTTTCTAGCTTTCACCCTTTGGATTCTAGCAAGAGGTATCCCCTTAATCATAAAATTCAGAAAAACCTATTCCACACTAGCACAAAACACTTAAATTTGATTCGTAAATAGAGTGAAAGCAATGTATTTTCTTGTCTCATTACTTCAAGAGGTAGATATAGACCAAAAGCTAAAAGATGCTCCGGACAGCAGTTATGGTATAGGTGTATTTATTGGGACTTTGCTCCCATTCATGGTTTTAGTAGCAATTGCTTACGCTATTTATCGTTACAATAAGAACAAACTCAATAAAGATTAAATGGGAAATTATCTTTTCTTAATATTGGCCATAGCCTTAATTGTAATTTATTTCATTAATAGAAACAGAAGACCTTAATGAAACGTATAAGAATAACTAAACAATTTTCTTTTGAAACCGGACATGCCCTTTATGGCTATGACGGTAAATGCAAAAATGTACATGGCCACAGCTATAGATTAGATGTTACGGTAATTGGAACTCCTATTAATGACAATAACCATGTAAAATACGGAATGGTTATAGACTTTGGAGATTTAAAGAAAATAGTAAAGGAAGAAATTGTAGATGTCTTTGACCATGCCACGGTATTTAATAAAAACACACCGCACGTAGAACTTGCCAATGAATTAAAGCAACGTGGGCATAATGTTATGCTTGTAGATTATCAGCCCACCAGTGAAATGATGGTTATTGATTTTGCAAAAAAAATTAAACAGCGGCTGCCCTCTGGTATTAAATTGCATTCATTAAAACTACAGGAAACAGCTACAAGTTTTGCCGAGTGGTTTGCTTCAGATAATGAATAAAATAAACCAAATTCATATAGAACCAGGGAAGAAAGTATACTTTGCTTCCGACAACCACTTAGGAGCTCCAACTCGAGAAGAGTCGTTACCTAGAGAGAAAAAATTTGTGGGATGGCTAGATACAATCAAGCAAGACGCTGCCGCAATTTTTTTGATGGGTGATTTATTCGATTTTTGGTTTGAATATAAAAAAGTAGTGCCCAAAGGTTTTACTAGAACGCTTGGTAAATTAGCAGAAATAAGTGACAGTGGCATTCCTTTGTTTTATTTTGTTGGCAATCATGATTTGTGGATGAATGGTTATTTTGAAGAAGAGCTGGGCATCCCTGTGTTTCATAAGCCACAAGAAGTTTTATTGAATGAAACATCTTTTTTTATTGGCCATGGTGATGGTCTAGGTCCTAAAGACAAAGGCTATAAACGTATGAAAAAAGTATTTACGAATCCATTTTTTAAATGGCTATTCAAATGGCTACATCCTGATATCGGAGTACGATTAGCACAATACTTGTCTGTTAAAAACAAATTGATTTCAGGTGATGAAGACGCTAAATTCCTTGGTGAAGACCATGAGTGGTTAGCACAATATAGCCGGCGAAAACTAGAACAAAAACACCGTGACTATTTTGTGTTTGGCCATAGACATTTGCCCTTGGAAATAGACTTGAATCAAAAATCCAAGTACATCAACCTTGGCGACTGGATTTCCTATTTTACCTACGGTGTATTTGACGGCACAGATTTTAAGCTTTTAACTTACGATTCGCATTCTACCCACTAATACTGGACATCTCTACGCAAATCCAATTCTCTCAGAGGCTTATTCTTAATCCCAATAAAAGCAACTGTTAGTAAGGTGACGGACCCTCCTAAAATAACCGCTAACGGCGCTCCAAAAAGTCTTGCCGCAATACCACTCTCCAATGCCCCAAGCTCATTGGAAGACCCGACAAACATAGAATTTACGGCACCAACACGTCCTCGCATTTCATCAGGGGTTTTTAACTGTAAAATTGTTTGGCGTATAACCATTGAAACTCCATCAAAGACACCAGAAAAGAAAAGAGCAAGCACACTCAGCCACATTAATTTAGAGGCACCAAAAACAATCATACAAAAACCAAAACCTAATACAGAAACCAGTAATTTTTTACCTGTATCCCTAGTGATAGGAATATAAGTAGTTGCCAGCATGGTAATGATGCTTCCGGAGGATAGTGCAGCGTTTAAAATTCCAAATCCTTTTGGTCCTGCATCTAGAATATCCTTGGCAAATACTGCAAATATGGCTACAGCTCCGCCAAAAAGAACGGCAATCATGTCTAAGGTTAAAGCACCTAAAATCACCTTATCATTAAAAACAAATCTTAATCCTACCTTAAGACTTTCCTTTATAGATTCTTCGGTTTTGGTGTTCAAGATTGGTTTTTTGGATATTTGAAAGACCAGTACCAAGGCTAGCATTACCAATAAAAATATTATCCCTAACGTATAATGAACGCCAATCCAAGCTATTAAGAAACCTCCTATGAGAGCTCCAAAAACGCTAGCTCCTTTCCATGTGCTACTGCTCCATGTTGCGGCATTAGGATAAGCTTGTTTCGGAACGAGCAGTGCTATGAGTGAAAAGATAGTTGGGCCAAAAAAAGACCTTAAAACACCTCCGAAAAAAACTAAGCCATAGATACTGAATAAAATAGAATTGGTATCCCATGTTGATTCTACATATGCAGATGTTAACCAGTATAATCCAAAACTTATTAGAGAGAATAAAGCGATGCACAATGTGAACAGATTCCGTTTTTCTTTCTTATCTACAATGTGTCCGGCAATTGGTGCTAGGAAAAATGCCGGTAAAAATTCGCAAAGACCAATAATACCAAGGCTTAATTCGTCATTGGTCATGGCGTAGACTTGCCATTCAATAACAACAAATTGCATAGACCAGCCAAAAACCAAGGCAAAACGCACGAGTAAAAAAATATTAAATTCCCTAAAACGCAGCGCAGCGTATGGATCGTTCTTGCTCAAAGGAATTAAGGTTTTAAATCTTTAATCTTTAATTGCATCGTCGTATTACCATTCCATTGATTTTCATCTATGGTGTAAGCTAAGTTAAATGGTTTTTGACCTGAAATGATGTCTATTTTATCTCCTAATCCAAACCCAATACAAACCAACTTTGTATCAAAGCATTGCGTCGCTGTAAATCTCAAGTGACTTTTATCTTCACCAACACATTTACCCCAGCCAGTGTCCTTTACATTTTTGGTCATAAAAACAGGCGTCATATTCCCTGGTCCAAAGGGCGCAAATTGTTTTAGGATTCTGTATAACTTTCCATCTATTTGATTCAAATCAATCTCTAAATCTACTGTTAATTCCGGAGTTAACAATTTAGGGTCAATAGTTTCTTTAACAACAGTTTCAAATTTTTCTTTAAAACTGTTATAGTTTTCGGGTAACAAGGTAAGTCCAGCAGCATATTTATGGCCGCCAAACTGTTCTATATATTCAGAACAAGCTTCGAGAGCATTATAAACATCAAACCCTTTAACTGACCGGGCTGATGCTGCCAATTTTTCACCGCTTTTGGTAAACACAAGGGTTGGCCTATAATACGTTTCTGTTAATCGAGATGCAACTATCCCAATAACCCCTTTGTGCCAGTGCTCATTGTAAACTACGGTAGTAAACCTATTCTGTTCTTTATTTTTTTCAATAAGCAATAGGGCTTCTTCGGTTATTCGTTGGTCAGTCTCTCGACGATCTGTATTGAATTGGTCTATATCAACAGCGTATTGTGCAGCTAGATTAAAATCCGTTTCAGTCAATAATGTAACCGCATGATTTCCGTGTTTCATTCGTCCAGCTGCGTTAATTCTTGGCGCTATAATAAATACCACATCAGTAATTGTGAGTTGTTCCTTCTTAACTTCAGCTATAATAGCTTGAATACCAGGTCTTGGGTTGGAATTTATAACTTGAAGCCCAAAGTAGGCCATTACCCTATTCTCTCCAACGATAGGTACAATGTCGGCACCGATTGCTGTTGCTACCAAATCCAAATATCCTATTAAATCTTCGGTCGAATGCCCTCGTTTTTCTGCTAAAGCAGAAATTAATTTAAACCCTACACCACAACCACAAAGTTCTTTAAAGGGATAAGTACAGTCCTCTCGTTTAGGATCTAATACAGCAACTGCGTTGGGAATACGTTCACCTGGCCTATGGTGATCACAAATAATAAAATCTATACCCTTTTCTTTGGCGTAATCTATTTTGTCTAGAGCCTTAATACCACAGTCTAAGGCAATAATTAACGAGAAATCGTTATCGTGTGCAAAATTAATTCCTTTAAAGGAAATCCCATACCCTTCATCGTAGCGGTCGGGAATATAAGTAGCAACCTTATCGGTTAAACTCTTGAGGTAAGATGACATTAAAGCCACAGCAGTGGTACCATCTACATCATAGTCTCCATAAACCAAGATATTTTCACCGTTTTTTAAAGCTAACTCAATACGGTTCACGGCCTTATCCATATCCTTCATAAGAAATGGATTGTGTAAATCTTCTAGACTAGGCCTAAAAAAAGTTTTTGCTGCCTCATAAGATTCTATGCCTCGCTGTACTAAAAGCGTCGCAACAATATCGTCTACCTGCAAGGAGTCTTTTAAGGCCTTAATTTTAAATTTATCTGGTTTTGGCTTTAACGTCCATCGCATAACAAATAAAATTAACGTTTGGTGCCTATATGGTAATATATTTTAGTTTCCACTTCTGCAAATTTTCTGAACATTTCCATAACGCCACAATATTTCGTTACTGATAAATGAACAGCTCTTTCACACTTTTTCTTATTTAGATCAGAGCCATAGAAATGATACTCCACACGTATCTTGTGGTAATATTGAGGATGAGCCTCAGTAAGTTCTCCCTCAACATCAATTTTAAAGTCATCTACTTTAACATTCATCTTGTCTAGAATAGAAATGACATCCAAGGCAGAGCAACCTGCGAGAGAGGATAACATCATGGCTTTAGGAGATAGGCCATGCCTTTGGTTTTGTCCTTCAATAGCTGTATCCATAATAACAGTGTTTCCACTAGGATTATCAGATTCAAAGGTTAGCCCACCTTTCCAATGGGTTGTAATTTTATGAGCCATTATACTTCTGTTTGATTTTTAGAACTCCTATATTGTAAAATCAAAAATACCATTAAAATTTTCAATTATGGCATTAGTTACACCTTTGTCTCCAGAGCATGATTTGGAAACCAAAGAACTTGCAAAATTCTTCAACGAAACTCTTGGGTTTTGTCCTAATTCTGTTCTAACCATGCAGCGCAGACCAGCCATAAGCAAGGCTTTCATTAATCTAAACAAAGCCGTAATGGCTAACGAAGGAAGGGTAAGCTCTGCCTTAAAACGAATGATTGCTTGGGTTAGTAGCAATACCACTGGTTGTCGCTATTGTCAGGCACATGCCATCAGAGCGGCAGAACGCTATGGAGCCGAGCAAGAGCAATTAGATCATATTTGGGAGTACAGAACGCACCCTGCTTTTTCTGAAGCAGAGCGTGCTGCCTTAGATTTTAGTTTGGCCGCAAGTCAAGTTCCCAATGCTGTTAATGCCGAAATTAAAAATCGATTATACGAGCATTGGGATGAGGGAGAAATCGTAGAAATGCTCGGCGTCATCTCATTGTTTGGTTACTTAAATCGCTGGAACGATTCTATGGGCACTGATATTGAAACTGGTGCTGTAGAAAGTGCCAACCAATATCTAGGGAAACACGGTTGGGAAAAAGGGAAACATGATGGTTCTAAATACTAACTGAAAAACCTGCTGTATCTCACTAAATTCAATACAATTAATCTTTACCAGCCACCACAATAACAAATTCTCCTTTAGGTGGTTTTTCTGAGAAATAGCCCAAAACCTCCTTAGCGGTGCCTCTTATGGTTTCTTCGTAAAGTTTGGTCAGTTCACGCGATACAGAAACAAGACGGTCTTCTCCAAAATACTCACAGAAATTGTCTAAGGTCTTTACCAATTTATGAGGACTTTCGTAAAACACCATTGTCCGTGTCTCTTCGGCAAGAAACTTTAATCGTGTCTGTCGGCCTTTCTTAACCGGTAAAAATCCTTCAAACACAAACTTGTCGTTTGGTAATCCACTATTTACCAAAGCAGGCACAAACGCCGTGGCTCCTGGCAAACATTCTACCTCAATGTTACTTTCAATACAAGCCCTAACTAATAAAAACCCAGGGTCTGAAATAGCTGGAGTGCCTGCATCACTTATCACTGCTACTGTTGTTCCAGATTTCAATTTTTCAATAACAGAATTGACCATTTTATGCTCATTGTGCATATGATGGCTCTGCATATGGGTTGCTATATCGTAATGTTTAAGTAATTTTCCTGATGTTCTTGTATCCTCGGCAAGAATAAGGTCAACGTCATTTAGCACATCAATTGCTCTAAAGGTAATATCCTTAAGATTTCCTATTGGCGTGGGTACAATGTAAAGTTTTGACATTATGTGCCGAAAAATTAGAGCTTAATTCAATTGTTTAGTCGAATTTGTTTTGAACCAATTCCATGAAGCGCTCTGCATATTCTTCTTTGCCCTTCCAGTTATTGTAATCCGGTTTAACCATATCATTGATGAGGGCTTGAGCTTCAGCCAAATTTGGTGCTGTATTTATTTGTGAAATAACTCTATCGTAATCTTCATTTTTGCCCTCAAACAAATGTTTTATAAACGCAATCTTATCATTTAAACCGATTTGGAGACGATTGGATTTCAATTTATCATTTAGGGATTTTTTCTTTTGTTCTGCCTCTCGTTTTTCTACCTCTTCCTTTGGTTCAAATTCTGGTATATGCCCATACTCTGGATTAATGTGCTCATAATCTATACGTTGTGCCTTTTCGTTAGGGATTGTTTTCTCTAAAATTAAATCTACCTGTTGAGTCTCCTCAGGCATTTGAGCAACCATATCCTTAATTTTTTCCATCACAGGCTCCATAATCTCATCATCTTCAATATCATCAAGGTTCACATAAACTTTGTTACCCACTTCAATATTATCACTTACCTTGTTGTTAAATGCCGTATCTAGCATTTCAAAGAAAGAAGAATCATTGCCTATGGTTGGCATTTTATCTTCAAAGTTTTCTTGGGCAAACTTTAATACGGTTAGTTTTTCGTATAGTTTGGAAACCTCTTGGTGCATTCTATCTACATCCTCTCTACCCTTCAGTTTTAGAATCCTGTGAGCTATGCTCATTAATTCTGATTCTAATTTCTTTTTCATTGGTTTACTTTTGATTTTTAATAATTTTGATTGACCTTTATACTAACGAAAAATCGCTATGTTTTAGTGCTAAATTTACGAAATGTTTCTTGAAAATACAGTAAATCATAAAGAACAATTTGGGTGGATTGAAGTGATTTGCGGATCTATGTTCTCTGGTAAAACCGAAGAACTGATCCGACGGCTAAAACGTGCAAAATTCGCAAGACAGAAAGTTGAAATCTTTAAACCTGCCGTAGATGTAAGGTACGATGATGAAAAGGTCGTTTCTCATGATGATAACGAAATACGATCGACACCAGTGCCAGCTGCGGCAAACATCCCAATCTTAGCAGATGGTTGTGACGTAATAGGTATTGATGAAGCCCAATTTTTTGACGACGAAATCGTTAGGGTTTGTAATGACTTAGCCAATAAGGGCATTCGTGTAATTGTGGCTGGGTTGGATATGGATTTTAAAGGCAATCCGTTTGGGCCCATGCCCTATTTAATGGCCACGGCAGAATATGTCACCAAAGTACATGCCATCTGCACTAAAACAGGTAACCTAGCTCAGTATAGTTACAGGAAGGCGAAAAGTGATGATTTAGTACTTTTAGGTGAAGTTGAAGAATATGAACCTCTTAGTAGAGCTGCATTTTATAAAAGTATGCTTAGAGATAAAGTAAGGCAAATGAAGGTCAATGATGCCGAGGAAATCAATTCCCAAGACAAAAAGCCCGATGCCTAAAACCAGCGAAACCATTTTAGAGATTAATCTTGGTGCCCTAAGTAAGAATTTTAAGTATTTAAAATCCAAGTTAGAACCCAACACCAAGTTTCTTGCCGTAGTAAAAGCCTTTGCTTACGGAAGCGATACCGTTGCAATTGCCAAACAGCTTGAATCTTTAGATGTCGATTATTTTGCAGTGGCCTATGCTAAAGAGGGAATTCTGTTGCGCGAAGCTGGGATAAAAACCCCAATTCTTGTCTTACACCCACAGCCAGTCAATTTCAAAGCGTTGATAGACCATTGTTTAGAGCCTAGTCTCTACAGCTTTAATGTGCTTCAAAAATTTATTAAAGTGGCTACGGAATGTGCTCAAAAAGAGTATCCTGTTCATGTAAAATTTAACACAGGGCTAAATCGCTTGGGCTTTGGTGTGTCTGATGTCGAATCTGTAACCAAAATATTGAAAGCTACACAAGCCCTAAAAACCAAATCCGTTTTTTCTCATCTCGCTGCAAGTGAAGACCTATCTGAGAAAGCCTTCACACAACAACAGATTTCAACCTTTACATCCATAGCAGATAAATTTGAAATGCTCATAGGATTCAAGCCTTGGCTCCATTTATGCAATACCTCTGGCGTACTTAATTATCCCGAAGCACATTTCGATATGGTGAGATGTGGTATCGGACTTTATGGTTTTGGAAATTCAGCTAAGGAAGATCAGAACCTAGAGCCCATTGCCAGCTTAAAATCAGTGATTTCCCAAATCCATAATATTTCTCCTAATGAAACGGTTGGTTACAACAGGGCTTACAGGGCAAAAGGACATGAAAAAACCGCTACGATACCAATCGGTCATGCCGATGGTATTTCTAGATTATATGGAAATAAAAAAGGGTGTGTCTTTATACATAATAAAAAAGCTCCAATTCTAGGAAATGTATGTATGGACATGATTATGGTAGATGTTACAAATATTGACTGTAAGGAAGGGGATGAAGTGATTATTTTTGATAAAACACATAAAGCATCTCATTTGGCTGAATCGGTGCAAACCATTTCTTATGAAATTCTCACGGCCATTTCACAACGCGTAAAACGAAAAATTTTGCCATAAGGCTCGGCCTTAGTAATAGTATTTTACTTAAATTTAAATCATTAACCAATACACTAAATTATGCTTAAAGAATTTAAAGAGTTTGCAATGAAAGGCAATCTCGTTGACATTGCTGTCGGCTTTGTCATGGGAGCTGCTTTTAAAGAAGTTGTTACAGCATTTACTGGAGGAATTGTATCACCGTTAATTGGCCTTTTATTTGACAGTGATTTTAAAGCACTACGATATAAACTTAAAGAAGGGTCTCCAAATGATGCAGGCGAAATAATGGGAGAGGTTTGGTTAGAATATGGCACGTTCCTCACAAATGTTATCGATTTTATTATCGTGGCCTTCGTGATGTTTTTGGTTGTAAAAGGCGTCAATAAGATGAAGAAGAAGGAAGAACCTGCTCCAGAACCACCGGCCGGACCAACTCAAGAAGAGTTGCTTTCTGAAATTAGAGATTTATTAAAGAAATAAAGCATAGCGACACCGCTATACTACATAGATGTTTAACTTTAAACCCAGGCCAAAAAGCTTGGGTTTTTCTTTTTTATGACGGTTAATTAATTAACACCTGATTTTATTGTTGTTAAAAGCACCTATTTTCTTAAAAGTAAGCTTTTGTTTTTGCTTAATTTTACATCATAATTCTTAATTGTTATAAATGAAAATAGCTGTAGTAGGTGCAACTGGATTGGTAGGTAACGTAATGCTAAAAGTGCTAGAAGAACGCAACTTCCCAATTGACGAACTTTTGTTAGTAGCCTCTGAACGATCTGTTGGTAAAAAAGTCGCCTTTAAAGGCAAGACGTATGAGGTTATTAGTATCCCGGAAGCTATTTCGGCAAAACCTGATATTGCCTTGTTTTCAGCTGGTGGCAGCACCTCACTCGAGTGGGCGCCAAAGTTTGCAGAAGTAGGCACAACTGTTATAGACAATTCCTCAGCATGGCGCATGGATTTAGATAAGAAATTAGTAGTGCCTGAGATTAATGCTAAGGAATTAACAAAATCAGATAAGATTATTGCCAATCCCAACTGCTCCACCATACAAATGGTTATGGCACTGGCACCATTGCATAAAGCCTATAAAATAAAGCGTATCGTTGTTTCTACGTATCAATCGGTCTCAGGCACAGGTGTAAAGGCCGTTGAGCAATTAGAAAATGAGATTTCAGGGAAAACAGGAGCTATGGCCTATCCATATCCAATTCATAAAAATGCCATCCCACATTGTGATGTTTTTGAAGACAATGGATACACCAAAGAAGAAATGAAATTGGTTCGCGAAACCCAAAAAATCCTTGGTGACAATACCATTGCAGTTACGGCAACCGCGGTTAGAATTCCTACAGCAGGTGGCCATAGTGAAGCAGTCAATGTAGAATTTGAAAACGATTTTGAGCTAGAAACTGTTAGAAAGTTATTAAGTGAAACCGATGGTGTTGTGGTACAAGATAACTTAGACGTAAACCTTTATCCAATGCCAATGTATGCCAACGGAAAGGATGAAGTCTTTGTAGGGCGTATTCGCAGGGATACTTCCCAACCAAATAGCTTAAACCTATGGATTGTTAGTGACAATCTAAGAAAAGGAGCTGCAACAAATACGATACAGATTGCAGAGTATCTTGTTGCCAATAGTTTGGTTTAACACTTTAAGAGCTCTTGCTTTTTGAATTCCTTTTAATCATCGCTTTAACCAAAATTGCCTATGGCCCTTGTTGAAGTAATCATATCGACATACGTTTTTATGACTTAGAATTTAAAACAAAGGTTATAAGTTAGTATCTTGTGAAGCAATTATTATTGATAACACTTTATATAATGAGAAAATTACTATTACCAATAACCGTACTTTGTGTTTTTATGTCTTGCAAAAACGAATCCAAAACAACCGATACAATAGCCGTGACCTATCCAGAAACTCCAAAGGTAGATACTGTAGATACCTATTTTGGTGTTGAGGTTAAAGACCCTTACCGTTGGTTAGAAGACGACAGAAGTGAGGCTACTGAGGCATGGGTAAAACGCCAAAACGAAGTCACCTTTGGGTATTTAGATAATATTCCTTATCGTGAGGAGTTGAAAAATAGGCTTTCAAAATTATGGAATTACGAAAAAATTGGTGCGCCATTTAAAGAGGGTGATTACACCTATTTTAGAAAAAATGATGGTTTACAAAATCAGTATGTGATTTATCGCTATAAAACAGGTGAGGACCCTTCAACAGCAGAGGTTTTCTTAGATCCCAACACTTTCAAGGAAGATGGAACCATTTCGTTGGGAGGTCTTAGTTTTTCCAAAGACGGTAAAACGTTGGCCTATTCTATATCCGAGGGAGGAAGTGACTGGCGTAAAATTCTAGTTATGGACGTAGAATCCAAGGAAATCGTTGAAGATACACTTGTTGATATTAAGTTTAGCGGTATGTCATGGTACAAAAATGAAGGGTTCTATTACTCTAGCTATGATAAACCAAAAGGAAGCGAACTTTCTGCAAAAACAGACCAACATAAAGTATACTACCACAAACTAGGCACTAAGCAGTCCGATGACCAATTAATTTATGGTGGTACTCCAGAGGAAAAACATCGGTACATCTATGGAGGTGTTACTGAAGACGACAGGTACCTCGTTATTACACCAAGAGTATCAACCTCAGGAAATAAGCTGCTTATTAAGGACCTGACCAAACCGGATTCGGATTTTGTCACCATCTTGGACCATACGGACAGCGACTCTAATATTATAGAAAACGAAGGGTCAAAATTATATATAATGACCAATTTAAATGCACCTAACCAAAAAATTGTAACGGTGGATGCCTCTAACCCTACTCCTGAAAACTGGGTAGATTTTATCCCTGAAACGGAAAATGTACTAAGTCCCTCAACAGGAGGCGGCTACTTCTTTGCAGAATATATGGTCGATGCCGTTTCTAAAGTGTTGCAGTACGACTATGATGGTAATCTTGTACGCGAAGTAGATCTTCCGGGTATTGGTTCGGCAGGAGGTTTTGGAGCCAAGAAAGAGGAAACAGAATTGTATTACTCTTTCACCAATTATGTAACGCCAGGTAGCATTTACAAATACGATATTAAAAACGGTAAGTCTGAACTGTACCGTAAACCAGCGATTGATTTCAATCCTGAGGATTATGAAAGTAATCAAGTCTTTTACACGTCAAAAGACGGAACAAAAGTCCCTATGATTATTACCCACAAAAAGGGGCTTGAACTAAACGGCAAAAATCCAACTATTTTATATGGTTATGGCGGATTTAATGTCAGCCTTACACCTAGTTTTAGTATTGCCAATGCCGTTTGGATGGAGCAAGGTGGAATTTATGCCGTTCCTAACTTAAGAGGTGGTGGTGAATATGGTAAAGCCTGGCATGATGCTGGAACACAAATGAAAAAGCAAAATGTATTTGACGATTTCATTGCTGCTGCAGAATACCTTATTTACAATAACTATACCTCTTCCGATTATTTGGCCATAAGAGGTGGCTCTAATGGTGGTTTGCTTGTGGGTGCAACCATGACGCAACGTCCAGATTTAATGAAAGTGGCCTTACCTGCTGTTGGTGTTTTGGATATGCTAAGATATCACACTTTTACGGCTGGAGCTGGTTGGGCTTATGATTACGGCACTGCAGAAGACAGTAAAGAGATGTTTGAATATTTAAAAGGATACTCTCCTGTGCACAATGTAAAGGAGGGCGTGTCTTATCCTGCAACACTTGTTACCACTGGAGACCATGACGATAGAGTTGTGCCTGCTCACAGTTTCAAATTTGCAGCAGAACTGCAAGCGAAGCAATCTGGTGAAAATCCAACACTGATAAGAATAGAAACAGATGCTGGTCATGGTGCAGGAACTCCAGTAAGTAAAACCCTAGAGCAGTATGCTGATATTTTCGGGTTTACCCTATATAACATGGGTTTTGATGTCTTGCCAAGTAAAACTAAAGCGAAAGTAAAGGGCTAATAACATGTAACTAAAACATAGAGGTAATCAACCTTTAATCTGCTGCCAAATAGGTAATTGAAAAAAAAGTCTTAGCTTTAGCTGCTTTTCTCCTTAAGTAGAGAGAATTGTGCGCACAATCATTATGTGAAATAAAGCACTTTTCTATGATGAAAAACTATTTTAGCAAAGGCCTGTTAGGTATCCTATTTTTTGTGATGTCTTGTAGTTCAGATGACAGCATTACACCCTTACCTGTAGAAGCTAATCCAGACAGTGTTACCCTTCTTCAAAATACGGCAATTGAGATTACAGTTCTTTCCAACGATAACAATATCCCTTCAGTTGGGACACTTACGGTTACAAATCCTCAGAGAGGAAGTCTTCAGGTACTAGACCCAAATAACAGTCCAAACAATCCGAGTGATGACGTTGTATTTTACACAGCTAATCCAAATGAAATAGGTGAAGATGGCTTTGAATACACCATCTGTGACAATAGCGGCAATTGTGCTACAGCGCAGGTAACTATTACTATTTCAAGTGGTTCTGCCGTAAATTTTGATATTGAGGCGATGCCCTATCTCACCCTTTCTGAATATGGGTTCTTTGAGGGAGACTTGAAAAATCTAGAGCCGAGTTTTGGTGTGCTTCCTTATTCACTGAATTCTAAGCTGTTTAGTGACTATGCCAAAAAGAAACGTTTTGTTTGGTTGCCAAATAATTCAAAAGCAAATTATGTGAACGATGATGTTCATCTTGAATTTCCTGTTGGTGCCATAATCATTAAGAATTTTTACTATGATAATGTCCTTCCCAATAACCAAACTAAAATCATTGAAACAAGATTAATGATTAAGAAAAATGAAGGTTGGATATTTGCCAATTACGTATGGAATGAAGAGCAAAGCGAGGCTGTTTTAGATTTAAATGGAAGTACCGTAAATATTGAATGGCTAGAAAATGGCGAAACGACTTCCGTAGATTATAGAATTCCTTCTGGTGCCGAGTGCTTTACCTGCCATAAAATAATGGAAACCGCAAAACCTATTGGCCCTAAACCCAGAAATTTAAATCGAAATTACGGCTATAACGATGGCGTAAAAAACCAACTTGATAAATGGGTAGAGATTGGTTATTTAGAGGACAACCTTCCTGCTTCGGTTTCTACAATGCCAGATTATGGCAATGAATCAGAACCTTTAGAGATGAGGGTGAGGGCTTACTTGGATATTAATTGTGCGCATTGTCACTCTGAAGAAACCCATTGTGCATATAGACCATTAAGGCTCGATTTTAGCGATACTTCTGATTATACCAATTTGGGTGTATGTGTTGATCCCGATACAGACCTCGGACAAGATTTAGGTCATATCATTGAACCTGGAGATGCAAGGTCTTCGGTGCTTCACTTTAGGGTTAATTCAACTGAGCCCTCTATGCGCATGCCTCTGCTTGGCAGAACACTAATGCATGCCGAAGGTGTTTCACTTATTGAGCAATGGATTGACGCTTTAAACAC
The DNA here is from genome assembly GCA_964524415.1 of uncultured Flavobacteriaceae bacterium. GTDB lineage: Bacteria > Bacteroidota > Bacteroidia > Flavobacteriales > Flavobacteriaceae > Winogradskyella. The sequence continues at coordinate 20,119 of CAZGDG010000014.1, read as the reverse complement.
AGAATGCAACTAAATTAATACATATGAAAAAATTATTACTAATTGTTCTAGGACTAGCAGCCACACTAGGGTCATTTGCGCAAGTCCTTAACCAACCGGCCAACTGGCCAAATACAAATTGGGCCGTAACAGGAACATATGACCCTGTTTATTTAGATGCAGACCCTACAAACAGCAGTTCATTTTCTTTTAATGATGACGCTCCTGGAAGTGCTTCTGACAATACTGTCGCAGCCGAATCTCCCGTTATAGATTTAACCACTCCGTTCAATGCTAACGAAACAGGATTAGTTGTGAGTTTCAGTTATAACTTTAACATCTACCAAGGAGGTCAAGAGTTATTCGTGCAGTATTGGGATGCCGATTCTGGGACTTGGGTAAATTGGGAAGCTTCGCTCGCGGACAATTCTAGTTCACAAAACAGTTTTTGTAGTTTTACTGGTGGTGATTTCACAAGTACGACACTAGACATCTCCGGATTTTCTCCTAATCAACTTCAAAATTTTAGATATCGAATATTCTACAATGATAACACAACATGGGGCTGGGGATTTTGCGTTAATTCCCCAACAATTAGCTCTGTTGTACCACCAGCTTGTGCTAGTGTTCAAAATATAACCGTTGGCAGTATTAATTCAAATAGCGGTCTTGTAACCTGGAGTGCAGGAGGGTCTGAAACCTCTTGGGAAGTGTTTGTTAGATTGGCCGCTGAGAGCGTTCCAACATCAGGAACAACAGTAACTACAACCTCTTTTTCAATGACAGGCCTTACACAAGAAACCAACTATGTGGTCTATATAAGGGCTATTTGCGTTGGAGGTGGGTTTAGTGATTGGCAAAGTCAGAGTTTCACTACCGGAACCGATCTCTCAGGGTATCCAACGACCTTTACACCTAATAGCATTTCCGCTCCACAATCATATGACATTGCTTTAGTTGATCTTAATGGCGATTTTCTGGATGATGTGGTTTCGGTTGGTAGCACAACAATTAATGTCAATTACCAATTACCTGGTGGTGGTTTTAATAATGTGAATATTACAACTACTCCTGCTGACAATCTCCCTACATGGAGTTTAGCAGCTGGTGATTTTGACGCCAATGGCTATAACGATTTACTTTATGGTGGTGGTAGTGGTGTTACATTTATGAAAGCTAATGCTGACGGTACAGCTTACACTGAAATTTCCTATCCGCAATTTGTCTTCTCTCAGAGATCTAATTTCGTAGATATCAATAATGATGGGCATTTAGATGCTTTTGTTTGCCATGATATCGAGGCAAACGTTTACTTTATTAATGATGGCTCTGGTAATCTAGATTTTTATCAAGGCCGTTCTCCAGGCGTTGTGCCCAACGGTCTCGGTCTCACGCCAGGTGGTGGTAACTATGGTACTGTTTGGATTGATTATGATAACGATCGAGACATGGACCTATTTATTGCCAAATGCCGTGGTGGTTCTACAACCATAAGTACTAATGAACTTTGGCGCAATGATGGGAATGGTGTCTTTGTAAATGTAGCAGATAGTAACGGCTATTATAGCACGGAATTCCCATCAGATGGGCACAATAATTCATCTAACCTAGGAGATAACGTACAAACTTGGTCGTCTGCTTGGGCAGATTTTGATAACGACGGCGATATGGATGTTTTTGTAGGTGCTAGCAGTGCCTCTAACGGTGATTCAAAATTAATGCGAAACAATGGTGACGGTACTTTTACCGATGTTACAGCAGGTTCGGGTGTTCTTGATGCTGGATTCACTATAGAAAACGCACCTGCTGATTTTGACAATGATGGTTTCGTAGATATCATGTCTGGTGGTGATGTTCTTTTCAATAATGGCGATTTTACATTTATAAACTATCCTAATAATATGCCACCAACAGGAGCATTTGGCGATGTTAATAATGATGGCTTCTTAGATGTATTTAGAAGTGGCACCCTTTACATCAATAATACTAATTCCAATAATTGGGTGAAACTGAATACAATTGGTACGGTTAGTAATATCAACGGTATCGGAGCTCGAGTTGAACTACATACACCAAGCGGTACACAAATACGAGACGTGAGAAGTGGTGAAGGATTTGAATTTATGAGCAGTCTTAATACCCATTTTGGACTTGGTAGTGAAACGGTAATCGATGAAATTGTAGTGTATTGGCCTTCTGGTATCGTAGATGTAATTCAAAATCCTCTTATAAATTCGACTCTATCCATAGTTGAGGGCTCTAGCTTGTCAATTCCAGACGAGGAACTGGCAGATGTTAGCATTTACCCAAACCCGGTGGAGGAAGTGTTGACCATAACTACAGCTGCCGATTTAACAGGAAGGATAGCCACTGTTTTTGACATGAACGGAAAACGTGTTTTAAATCAAAAACTCATTTCAGACCAACTTAATGTCTCAAATCTGCAAAGCGGCTTTTATTTCTTGCGAATAGAATCCAATGGTAGGAGCATTAAAAGAAAATTCATCAAAAACTAATTTCTGTACTTATAAATATCCCAACCGCCTGAATAGTTTCAGGCGGTTTTTTTATGGTATTTTTGCGCCATGCTTAAGGTTGAAAATATCACTTTCGGTTATTCTAAATCTCCCGTTTTAAAAAACATCACTTTTAATGTTGAAGCTGGTGAAAACGTGGCTATTATCGGAGAAAGTGGTTCTGGGAAAAGCACGCTTTTAAAGCTGATTTATGGCGAATACGACCTTAATAGTGGCCACATCTTTTGGAAAGACACTGAAATCCTCGGTCCCAAATTTAATCTTGTGGTGGGTTATGATTTCATGAAACAGGTCACGCAAGAATTTGACTTAATGCCAGTTACCACCGTTGCAGAAAACATAGGTAAATTTTTATCGCGATTCTATTTAGACAAGCGGCAAGAACGCATTGAAGAGTTAATTGCTGTTGTAGAACTTGAGGCCTATTCAAAAACCAAAGTCAAGTATCTCAGTGGTGGCCAGAAACAACGTGTCGCTCTAGCGCGAGCTTTAGCTAAGGAACCAGAAATTTTATTGCTAGACGAACCTTTTAGCCATATTGATAATTTTAAAAAGAAATCTTTAAGACGTAAGGTCTTTAATTATTTAAAAAAGAAAAATATTAGTTGCTTAGTTGCCACTCACGACAAGGATGATGTTATGGGTTTTGCAGACCAAATACTTGTGTTACATGACAAAAGTATCATTGCGAATGGGAGCCCAGAAGAATTATACGAAAACCCAAAAATGCCATTAGTGGCTTCATTCTTCGAAGAGTTTTCAGACATAGATAATCGTTTGTATTACGCACATCAAATTCAAATTGTTAAAAACTCTAATTATATGGCTAGAGTAAAGCAAAGCTATTTTAATGGCAACTCCTGGTTAATAGAGGCTGAATACAAGGAGCAAACGATATATATAGCACATCATGAAAACATCGCTCCTTCTACCAAAATCTTTTTTGAAACATTAAAGTAGCTATCTGTCAAAGCGTTTTAATAAGGCTGGCAGATAAATGATGTCTGTAATTAAAGCAATAGCCACTGTAACAGCACAAAGTAGCCCAAAATCCCTAACTGATGGTACGGCACTCGATGCTATAATTAGGAAGCCCGCCACAAGGGCTATGGTGGTAGAAAAAAGAGCACTGCCTGTATAGTGCATGGCCTTGTCTATACGATATTGTGAAGAGCCTCTCAAACTCTTACTTCGCCTGTATTTGTATACCAAATGAATGGTATCGTCCATTGCAATACCCAACATAATAGGTGTTATCATGGCCGTTGAAACATCTAGCGGAATTCCTAAAAGACTCATAACTATAGCCAATAACGCCAACGGTAACATATTGGGAATCAAAACTAAAATGGTAGTTCTTAAACTCTTGATGAAATACCACAAGCACAAAAAGGCAACGAAAAAAGCAGCGAAAAACGACTTAAACTGGGTTTCTAAAATAAAATCATTTAACTGGGCAAAGACCACAGAGAATCCGTTTATTTTTAGGTTGTAGTCTTCTGAACTAAATTCAGATTGAAAATTAGATCTAATCTCATTTAATATTTGTTGAAGTTCTGATGTTTTAAGCTCTTTTATGCCAAGCGTGATACTAACGGTTTTAAAATCGTCTGAATAGAATTTATAAAATGAATTGTCTCTATTATCAAGCCTTTGAACTATATCATATACATCGTCATTTGATATGTTGGAGCGAAACAAGATAGGCGAACGCTTTTCCAAAAACCGCTTGAGATTAACCACAGAAATCGGTGCGGCCATTAAATCACTTGAATCTAATTTTTGCTGAAAACGTTCAAGATGATTAACAGCTTTGGTTTCTAACATGGTTCCCTGCTTTGAACTAATGTTTAACTGTAACCGTGAACTGCTGTTTAAATTCTTTTCAATGATGCGTAAATCTTCTTTTGCCGTTCCTTCAGCCAATAAATCCAAAGAGTTGGTGTCAATCTTAATCTTAAAAACAGAGAAAATGCCAAAGGCCAGAATCAGAGAGGAAATTATAATAATCCCATTCTTATATTCTGAGGTGATACGATTTAACCAATCTATCACCTTAGTTTGTGAATAGTTCTTTAGACTTAAAATGGGTTTGGAATTTTCAAAGTCCAAGCTTACATAACTAAAACCTATTATTGTGATGATATAGACCAATAAAAATGCCAGTAACAAACCGATACAAGTGAATATGCCCATATTTTTAAATGCAGGCAGCGGTGAGAGGTATAGGGCAAAATACCCAACAAAGGTCGTAAGTGTAGTGTAAAAACAGGGAGTAAAGCTTTTTCTAATTGACAAGGTTATCAATTGTAATTTCGAGAGTCTTTTTTGAACAAGCCCTTCTTTATGATAAATATTTATGATGTGAACGGCATCACTCACACTGTAAACCATCAAAATGGTTGGAATTAACATGGAAATCATGTTTAAGGCGTAACCAAAAGATGTGATTATCCCAAATAAAATTGTAATAGGAGCGGCCACAGAACACAAGGCCATAAGCAGGTACCGCTTGTTGGGTAACAAAAAAAGTAGCATGGCGGCAATCACTAAAATCGTTAATATCCCAAAAACCAAGCTTTCCTTGTAAATGCCTCTGCTGTAGGCCTCATTTAAAACCGGAGCGCCAGATAAATAATAATTATCATAAAAACGTTCAACAACATTACGAATCTCGTGGGCAATTACCTCTCTTTTAGACTCAATTTGAGGTGTTGGTTTTAATTGAATATAAAAGAATAGGTTTTTGTAATCTTTTGTTACCAGTTGCTCAGAAAGATTCGGTAATTTCCCAAACAAGTTTTTTAGTCCCTTTTCACTTCGTTCTGAATTGTATAGATTATCAAAAACTATTTTGTTATTGGCATAAATTGGGTATTTGGCCTTGGCCAAACTAAAAGACGTTTTAATATACCATAACGAATCTAAAGCCTGATGAAATTCATTAAGACGCTCAATGTTCTTTTTGTCTAATGCGTTGTCAACCGGAAGCATTCCCACAAAAATTTCATCTGAGCCAAACTCTTCTTGGTATGTTATGTATGCTTTATAGCTGGGATTATCTTCTAAAAACCATATCGAAAGGGAATTATCTACACTGAGCTTACTAATGGTTTGATAGACTGAAAATAGCAGGAGCAGACCAAGTAGAATAACAACAGGAACCCTGAACTTTATTAACTGTGCTATAGTTTTTTCCAAACGCTTCATATTAAGCTATTGCGAATGCTCCAAAACGACCGTGATGTGTAAGACTAATGTGATGCAACTTGTTTTCAACTTCAACAAACGGGACACCGAACCGAGTATATTTCAGTTGTATATTGGCCTTGCTACTTATGGTATTACCTAAATGTTCTAAAAGGCTTTTTTTCAATTGACTGGATTGTAGTTTCGGGCTATTGCCGCTTAAGCTCACAACTTTAGATTTAAAATTTTCTTGGTTTGTCTTGGCTTCAGAAATAATAAAATTCGAAGTCGCCCTACTTTCTACAAAACACTTAAAATTCTTGAACTTAACCGCACCAAAGGTATTTTCCAAAGAACATTCGAACCCTTTAGGATTAAAAAAACGTCCACTATAATTTTGGGTATAAACCTTATAGGCCGCTTCTTTCATAGACCATAGGCGCCATATCCTTACAAAAGGATTATCTGAATTATTGATAAGGTCTTGCTCCAATTCTGTAAATAGCTTCGATAGAAATCTAGGGTGTTGCCAATTAGAGGTCTTATTGGCCTCTCTGAGATCTACAATGTCGTTGCCAACCATTAGTCTTCTAATTTAGATGCGACAATCGCCATAGCTGATTTTACATCCAACATTTTTTCCATGTCTTCATTTTCTAGTCGAATATCAAATTCATCTTCTATATCCAAAATAATATCTACAAGGTTGGCAGAATTAATTTTTAAATCCTTAACAAAGTCTGTATCCTCTGTCAAAGCCTTAAATGCCTCTTCATCTTGAACATAAGGAGAAATAATGGTTTTTAACTTAGAAATTAAGTCGTCTTTATTCATAGCCTGATTTTATTATTCCAAAGTTAAGCTATATATCGTTTAAATAAAACACATGCATTCACATCTCCAAATCCAAAACTCGCTTTGGCAACAAGGTCAATGGCTTTTTCTTGCGCAGAGGTTGGTATGCAGTCTGAATGGATTAAATTAAGAATTTCAGGATGAAGGTCTTCGCAATTTATGTTTGGAGCAATAAACTGATTATGTAATTGAATAATACTAGCTACACATTCTATGGCTCCTGCGGCAGCCAAGCAGTGGCCTATAATAGATTTAGTGGCATTTATCTGCGGGAAATCCCGGCCATGTCTGCCCAATGCTTTTACCCAGTTTTCAATCTCAAGGGCATCTTTCGATGTAGCCGTGAGATGACCATTGATAAGATCAATATTAGCTGTATTAATACCTGAGTTTTCACAGGCTTGGCCAATGCACTTTTGAACAGCTTCTGGGTTTGGAGCCGTTAAAGTGCCACCTCCTCGCTGTCCTCCAGAATTTACTGCACCTCCTAAAACCTCGGCATAAATTTTGGCACCTCGTTCTAGAGCGCTTTCCAAAGACTCCAAAATCAAGGCTCCTGCACCACTCCCTGGAACAAATCCTGATGCCGAAGCACTCATTGGTCTTGACGCTTTTTCTGGGTTATCGTTATATTTATATGTCATAACGCGCATAGCATCAAAGCCGCCCCAAACGTATGGCCCGTGATCGCTACAACTTCCCACTAACATTCTTTTGGCCTTGCCTTGTCTAATGCGATCAAAACCCATTATAAGGGCTTCTGTTCCTGTAGAACAGGCAGACGAATTCGTTGTCACCTGATTGCCCAAACCTAAAATACCACTCAAATAGGCGCTTACACCACTAGCCATAGTTTGCAATACCACCGTACTTCCCAAACGACGAACTTGGCCTTCGTCAAGCTTGTAAATTGCTTCTCTAAACTTCTCTACTCCAGAGGTGCCAGTGCCAAAGATTAGACCCGAGTCGAAATCGACCTCACTCTCTGGGTTAATGTCTAATCCAGCATCTTTCCATGCGTCCATACCAGCCATACATCCATATAAAATACCTGAACTTTTAAATCCGCGTAGTTGTAGGTCCGTAAGATAATTAGACTTTAATTCCTCAGAAACTTTCGGGATACCTCCAATCTGGCATGAAAAATTAAGCGCTCTCAATTCTTCATGAAAGGTAATCCCAGAAATACCATTTCTAAGTGCTTTAGTGAATTCTGATAGCCCTGTACCATTTGGTGCTACGACACCCAAACCCGTAATTACGACCCTTTGTTTCATGCTTTTATCATTCCAGAAATTTTTCCTCTTGCAACCAATTCCTCTCGTGAATTGAACAGTTTCACATTGCACTTCAATTTGTTAAATCTAAACACTTCCTTTTCTGAAACAACCGTTACTTTCTCATTAGGAAATACAGGAACAAAAAAGTCAACATTATGGGAAGTTAAGGCAATCTCAGGATTTTGTTTTGGCTCTATCTTGTCTTTTAGAAGATAAATACCAAGGCATACTAATCCAATTTGTGCCATACATTCTGAAAGTATTACTCCTGGGGTTACTGGCTTGTTTTTAAAATGACCGTTATAAAAAAACGCATTGTCTTTAAACGTATAAAAACCAGTAATGCCATTTTCTGAGATTGAATCTATACCGTCAACGAACAAAAAGGGTTCGTCATAGGGTAAGCGCTCAAGAATATTTTTTGTTGTCATCCTAATTTAAGTGTTCTCCTCCATCTACAGGTATAACAGTACCTGTAATCCATTTGGCCTCATCTTTGCAAAGTAAGTATGCCGCATTAGCAACATCTTCAGGTTGGGTGAGTCGGTTGTTCGGATTTCGTTTTAAGCTGTGTTTTTTCAATTTATCACTTCCCGGAATCATTCGCAAGGAAGTTGTATCTGTTACGCCTGCTTGAATGCAATTTGCCTTTATGCCATGACTTGCAAACTCCAAGGCGATGTTCCTGGTTATGGCTTCTAGCGTTACCTTGGCAGCCGATACAGCAGCATAATTTGGCCATGCTTTACTGTTTCCTTCACTCGTAAAACTTATTATTCGTGAATCTTCCGCAAATAAATTTGCCTCGTATAAAGCCTTGGTCCAGTTGTAAAGGCTGATGCCCATAGCCTCAATGGTTAAGACAAAATCCTTGCTGTCAAGCGCTGGGCCATCATTAGACACCATAGGTTTTAAATTTCCTTTAGCCACGCTATGCACCAAGGCTCTTATTTTATCGTCCTCTTTAAAGGTGCTTTTTAGTTCTGCTATCACCTTGTCTTGTTTCTGCTTATTAAAGGCATCTACATTGAAAGCTATAACCTCAACGCCTGACTCTCTGATGCGTTTGAACTCTTGTTTAATAGCGTCATCTTGATTGCGCGACGCCCTGTACACCACACAAATATTCATACCATGTTGGGCAAGCTTTTGTGCAGTAGCAAGTCCAAGACCACTACTTCCACCCAGAATTAGGGCCCAATAATTAGTATTTTCGAATTCTTTCATTTTACCATTCTAACAAAATACGTTGTGCCGAAAAGCCTGGACCAAAACTAAGCATAATGCCTTTTTCTCCTTTGGCAATGTCTCTATCCATAAAACGCTCCAGTACATAAAGCACCGTTGCACTACTCATATTACCATATAATCGCAATACCTCCTTGGTATCGTCTATATTTTTTCCCAGTTTCCCAAATAAATCTTCAACTGTTTGAACAATCTTCTTGCCTCCAGGATGAAAAACTAAGTGATTAATGTCCTTTATATTTAATCCGTTTCGCTCTAAAAATGGGTGGATTATATTGGGAAAATGTTTGGCAATCGTTTCTGGGACACTTTGGTCCAACACCATCTGAAGACCTGAGTTTTTAAGCTTGAAACCCATCATATGTTCAGCATTATAGAAATGATACATGGCCTCATCAATAATTTCAGGACCTTCATCTTCTTCATGTGACGACAAGATGACACTAGCACAGCCATCGCCAAAAATCGCGGCACTCACTATGTTTACCATAGAGTGGTCGTCTAATTGAAAAGTTGACGTTGGAGACTCTACAGCAATTACCGCAGCGCGCTTGTTAGGGTTGGCCTTTAGAAAATTCTTGGCATAAAGGATACCTGACACACCAGCTGCACAGCCCATTTCTGTCACGGGAAGCCTAACAATATCTTGCTTCATGCCAAGACGATTAATTAGGTAGGCGTCCAAAGACGGTATCATAATTCCAGTACAGCTCACCGTTATTATGTAATCAATATCATCTGCTTTCAGTGCTGCCTTTTCTAGTGCTTTTGTTAAGCACTTCTCTGAAAGCTCAATCGCTGCTTTGCAATAGATGTCGTTTTTCTCTTCGAAAGATGTTTTTGAAAATACTTCCTCTGCATCCATGATGGCATATCTGCGATCTACGGCAGCATTTTCAAAGATTTTTAAAACTTTACGTTTAAAACGTTCATCCTGACCTTGAAGCCACAGCTCAACAAAAGGTAAAATATCTTTAGTTTCTCTCGTATATTTTGGAAGTTGTTTAGCAACTGATGTAATTCTTACTGCCATTTAAGTCTTTATTATCCACTGATAACGGAAAGCCCATCGCCATCGTATCTGTGATTTTAAATTCAATTGATGTGATAACTGTTCCAATTCGTGACGTTTAAAGGCCCTTAAAATTGAGGTCAATCCGTCTTGAACAACCATATGATTAGAAATAAACCATCCCATGGCCTTGAATAATGTATAAGCCGTCTTGCTGCGTTGTAAATCATTTATAACAAGGCCCAAATTAGCCGATTGAGCTAATTTTTTAAGTAAAATCGAAAGGTCCGGTTCATCAAAATGATGTAAAAACAATGTACACAAAGCTATATCATATTCCAAGGTATCAAAGGCTTCTGAAAAAACATCCATTTTTATAAAGGATATTTCGGGATAATTTTTTGAAAGCTCCTGTGCATAGGCAACGGTAGCATGGTTAGCATCTATACCTATAAGCTGAAAGGTATAGCCGTTTTTTCTTGCATAATCTGCAATAAGTCTTAACAAATCACCATGTCCACAGCCCAAATCTATTATTTTATACGTCTTATCCTTAGGCTTGTTTTGGAGTAATTTCTTTATACCACTAATGGTAATTCTATTGCCTCCCAACCATTTGTTTATGGCGCCTAATTTATCTAATGTATCACGCAACAAGTCACCTTCCATGGTGAAATCATCCATGAGTTCAGGGCTATTGCTACGATATGTGGTGTCAATAAATAAGCTCATTAAAAAGGGCCTGTCATCGTGTGGCCGTGCGTTTGTTTTATAATTTTTGGCACCAAAAAGGGCAACCGTCTTACAATAGATAACAATATTGGCGCTAACCATTCCTGCCTAAATAGATAGGCAATGGTATGGCCTACCCTTAGACGTGATCTAAAGTTCTTTTGCCATGTTTTGTTATACAAATATTCAAGGGTTTTTCTATCAGCGATTTTTCCGTTAAGATAATCAATAATAAGGTGGCATGCCAATTGGGCGCTTCTTATGGCCATGCCCATGCCATTTCCACAAAGTGGATGAATCATTCCAGTACTATCGCCGCACATTAACATATGCCTTTCTACAGGTTGCTTGGTTTCAAATGAAATTTGGCTAATAGTTAAGGGTTTGTCAAATTCTAATCTTGATTGCGTAAATATTTGCTTTAGGGCTTTATTTTCGTAAAGTACTTTTTCTTGAAACATGCCAATGTCCTTATGCTTTTTAAAAGACTTATAATTAGTTATGTAACATAAGTTTATGTTATTGTTTTCAACCTTGGAAACTCCACAATAGCCACCTTTGAAATTGTGAAGTGCAACTTTATCATCGGGAAAATCACCAGATGCATGAACCTTAACTCCAAGATACGGCGCCCGTTTTTTAATGAACTTTCTGTCTAAAGTGACATCTAAATTAGATCGTTTACCATAGGCGCCAATAACAGTTTTAGATTTAAAAACAACTCCTGTTTTTGTTGTCACTCTAAATACGTCTAGATGATTTAAAAATTCAATATTGGATACCACAGTGTGCAAAATTTGTACGCCATTATGTGTTGCCAATTTTGCAAGTTGATGGTCCATTTTAAATCGGCTCATCCCAAAACCGCCTAATGGTAAATTCGCTGAAATTCTTTTGTTGTTTTGGGTGGTTAACTCAAATGTATCTATGGTTTTTGCGCCAAATTCAAAAGGATTAAAGGCTAACCATTTTAAGTATGGTAACACCTCATTTGATACGTATTCTCCACATACTTTATGCCGTGGGTATTTGTTTTTTTCTATCAGCAACACCTTAAAATCAAACTTTGCCAAATGAATAGCGCTACAAAGTCCTGCTAACCCACCTCCAATAATAATAACGTCATAATCCATTTTTTTCATTCTATTGACTCGAAGTGTAGAACTTTTATTTTAACTGTTTTGCTCATAACAAAACTGCTGCCACCAATATCAAAATCCTTTCTATTTATTTCAAAACTAGATTCAACCTTATATGTGTCGTTTAGAGTTTCAACTCTAATTGGCACTTTAATTTCCTTACTGATGTCCTTTATGGTTAAAATTGCTGAAACCTGATAATCACTTAGGCCTTTTTTAGTTATTGCATTGCTTTTTAGACTGATTTTTGGATAGTTTTTAGCATCAAAATAATCGTCCTTAAGTAAATGTTCGTCCCTACTCTCTATACCAGTTTCGATTGAAGAAACGTATATTTCTCCCGCAACAAAAGTAAGATTAGTTGAAGCATCAAAGTCTGTTTTGATTTCAAATTTATTGAAATGACCGTCTACATTAATCCCTAAATTCTTTATAACGAATTCTATACTTGAATCTTTCTGGGCAAAGCCGAAAACTATCCAGAAAAGAGCACAGAAAGTAAAGATCACTCTTAACATAGCGCTTTTTTAAATAGTGAAGTTACGTTACAAACGAAAGAACCTAAAGAAAAAGAGTGTTTTTTACAGAATTTTTAAGATGGTGATTTTTTGAGACCTAAACGTCACACAATCTTCTTGTTCCTTTGACATAAAGTGCCTAGCAATAGGAGAGCTTAGGGAAACCGCATAAAAATCAGTTCCTCTGCTGCTTATTTGTCCGCAACTTACAGCGATGAAATAATTAAATTGAGTTGTAAAAACCACACTCCCCAAGCCCACTTTTACATGTTGGCTTACTGGATTTATGCGCTCTAAGGTTTTTAGATTTTGTTCTATTTCGGCGAGTTGATATCCTAATTTTTCGCGTTCTAGATGTATCATGGCCCTGCCTGTTTCATGTTTGTCTCCTGCAGAGCTTTTTGTTTCAGAACTCAGGGATTCTTGTAAGTCTGATATTTTGTTGTTAAGGCGCTCTAATCTTACTTGAAGCAATTCATGACACTGCTTAAAAAGGTCTTTCTTTATTTTGAAGTCTTCAGACATTATAATAAATCAGCTAATTTCTTGCCTACTAAACTTCCTATGGCAACACCCATACCACCCAAGCGAACACCGCAATGAACACGATTGCTTATTGATTTTACTATAGGGCGCTTTTGTTGGCCAACACCCATTATCCCAGACCAACGCGACTCCACCTCAACATTTGTGTTGGGCAAAATTATGGTCTTTAATATCTGGTCTAATTCATTCTGAATTTTATTTGTTACTCCAAAAGATGTGGTTTCTTCGGTTTTAAAGTCTAAGTTTCTGCCGCCACCGAACAATATCCTATTATCGATGTTTCTGAAGTAATAGTAGCCTTGGTCTAAATGAAAAGTGCCCTTTATTTTTAGGTCATTTATAGGTTTGGTAATGAGTACTTGCGCTCTAGCAGGTTTAACAGGTTGTGGCAAAAGATGCGTTGTAAATCCATTTGTTGCAATTAAAAGATGCCCTGTAATTAAGTTGAAAGCATCGGTTTTGACCTCTACTCCATTGCCGGTTTGGCTAAAAGCCTCTACACAACAATGGTTAATGATTTTTACCCCTGCTTTGTAAACCTCATAAAGAAGAGCTTCCATCATTTTACCAGTGTCTATCTGACCTTCATATTTATTAACAGAAACTCTTGGTTCTATTTTATTAAAATTATAAGGGTTTTCTTCCCAACTAAAAATGTTGTCTTTAAAAATTGGGTGCAACAGAGTATTAATCTCTGGGCTTTGCTCTATACTGGTTTGAAACAATTGGGCGTCCTTTTTCAGAAACAATTCATATCCACCGAAATTCTGATAGCCAATTTTTTTGTCGCCAAGTGTTTTTCTAAGCAGTTGAAGACCATCAACTCTGTCTTTTACAAGGTTGAAAACCTGTTCATCAGAATGTGATTTTAAATCTGAGATGATTTCACTTAAACTACCAAAACACGCGAAACCAGCATTTTTGGTACTAGCGCCTTGTGGTAGCCTACCTTTTTCTAAAATTAATATTTTTGACTTAGGGAACCTCTTTTTAAGGTTAAGGGCACAACTGAGGCCAACAATACCACTTCCGATAATTGTAAAATCTACATCGGCTAACCACGACTTGTATTCCCAATAGGATAGGTTCATAACATAAAAAAAGCTCCTAAAATTAGGAGCTTTTTATCAATTTATTCTCTTTCTGCTATAATTATATTTTTAATCTTCTTCTTTTAGTTTGAAGTCCTCCATGAACTTGGTGGTATAATTTCCAGCTAGATAATCTGGGTGCTCCATAAGCTGCCTATGAAATGGAATGGTCGTTTTTATACCCTCAATAACAAATTCATCTAAAGCGCGCTTCATTTTATTAATGGCCTCTTCCCTTGTTTGAGCCGTAGTAATCAATTTTGCGATCATGGAATCATAATTAGGAGGAATGCTATACCCAGCATATACATGGGTATCTAATCGAACGCCATGACCTCCTGGGGCATGTAAAGTGGTTATTTTACCTGGAGATGGTCTAAAGTCGTTATAAGGGTCTTCAGCGTTTATCCTACACTCTATAGAATGCAAATTAGGGGTATAGTTTTTACCGGAAATTGGAACACCTGCAGCTACAAGTATTTGTTCTCTAATTAGGTCGAAATCAATGACCTGCTCTGTAATAGGATGTTCTACTTGTATTCTGGTATTCATCTCCATAAAGTAGAAATTTCTATTCTTGTCTACCAAAAACTCAACAGTACCAGCTCCTTCGTAGCCAATATATTCAGCAGCCTTTACTGCTGCCTTACCCATTTTATCCCTTAACTTATCTGTCATAAATGGTGATGGCACTTCTTCTGTTAACTTTTGATGACGACGTTGAATCGAGCAGTCTCTTTCAGAAAGGTGGCAGGCCTTGCCACGAGAATCACCAACAATTTGAATTTCAATATGTCTTGGCTCTTCTATGAGCTTTTCCATATACATATCGTCATTGCCAAAAGCTGCCTTTGACTCTTGGCGGGCAGAATCCCATGCCGCCTTTAAATCCTCAGGTTTCCAAACGGCTCTCATTCCCTTTCCCCCACCTCCAGCAGTTGCTTTTAGCATAACAGGATAACCTACCTTTTTGGCAATCTTCTCGCACGCCTCAAAATCTTCAATGATTCCATCACTACCTGGAACACAAGGAACACCAGCCGCTTTCATTGTGGCTTTTGCCGTAGCCTTATCTCCCATCTTGGAAATCATCTCCTCGGAAGCGCCTATAAACTTAATGCCATGTTCCTCACATATTTTGGAAAACTTGGCATTCTCAGAAAGAAATCCGTAGCCAGGATGGATTGCATCTGCGTTTGTAATTTCTGCTGCGGCAATGATATTGGAAATTTTTAGATAGGATTCTGAACTAGGTGCCGGACCAATACATACGGCTTCATCGGCAAATTTTACGTGAAGACTGTCTGCGTCAGCTGTTGAATAAACAGCAACGGTTTTAACGCCCATTTCCTTGCAGGTTCTAATAACACGTAATGCTATCTCACCTCTATTGGCTATCAATATTTTTTTGAACATAACCTTTAGTTTAATGATGAAGTTTCAAAATCTGAAACCACTAGTATCAATAAGATGATTCCAGCTTGAAATTTTCAATTGTTAAGAAGGATCAACCAAAAACAGAGGTTGATCAAATTCTACCGGAGAGGCATCATCTACGAGTACTTTTACTATTTTACCCGTAACCTCGGACTCAATCTCATTAAACAATTTCATCGCCTCTATTACACAAAGCACATCACCTTCCTTTATTTGTGTTCCTACTTCTACAAAAACAGGTTTGTCCGGGGCAGGCTTACGATAAAATGTTCCTATTATGGGCGACTTTATAGTGATATATTTTGAGTCATCCGTTGCTGACGCTGGCGCAGCAGGTTCTTCTGCTGGCGCTGCTGGCTGTGGCGCAGCAGCAGGCGCTTGCTGAGGTACAACAGGTGCAGCTTGTTGTAAAGGTACCTGTTGAACGATTGTGGTTTCAGACTCCGAAGCAGTCTTAATGGTAATCTTAACGTCATCCATTTCCAATTTAACCTCACTTGCACCAGATTTAGCTACAAACTTGATTAAATTCTGAATTTCCTTTAATTCCATAATGTTGTATTTGTTAGTTAGTGTTGTGTTATGAATTATAGGCCCATTTTAAATAAATAGACCCCCAAGTAAACCCACCTCCAAAAGCTGCAAAAATTAAATTATCACCTTTTTTGAGTTGAGATTCATAGTCGTGCAAAAGTAATGGCAAGGTAGCAGAAGTAGTGTTTCCATATTTCTGAATATTCATCATTACTTTTGAGTCATCTAATTTTATTCGGTGTGCGGTAGCATCAATAATCCTCTTATTAGCCTGATGTGCTACCAGCCAAGATATATCATTATTGCTTAAATTATTACGCTTTAATATTTTTTCGGCTACATCCGCCATATTAAACACAGCATTTTTAAAGACCGTCTTACCATCTTGGAACACATAATGTTTCCCTTCGTGAAACGTGTCTGCTGTTATAGGATAGGAGGATCCTCCATAAGTGGCTTGTAAAAATTCCCTTCCTTCACCATTGCTTCGCAAATACTCATCCTGTAGACCAAAACCTTCTTCATTAGGTTCAAAAAGTACAGCTCCCCCTCCATCTCCAAAAATAATACAGGTAGCTCTGTCTTTATAGTTTATAAAGGATGAGTTTTTATCGGCACCTATTAAAAGAATTTTTTTATAACGGCCAGATTCGATGTAGGTAGAGGCCACAGACATACCAAATAGAAAACTAGAACAGGCCGCTTCTAAATCAAATGAAAAGGCGTTAACGGCTCCTATTTGTGTTGCGGTGTATGCAGCAGTTGATGCAGCTTTCATGTCTGGTGTAGCTGTTGCAACTATAACTAAGTCTATCTCTTTTGGATCTAGGTCGGATTTTTGGATTAACTCTTCAGCCGCTTTTATGGCTAAAAAAGAAGTTCCTTTGCCTTCTTCTTTTAAAATCCGTCTTTCTTTTATTCCGGTTCTTGTAGTAATCCACTCATCATTGGTATCTACCATAGTTTCCAGAATCTGATTGGTAAGAATGTAGTCTGGAACGTAGCCTCCTACAGCCGTAATCGCCGCCTTGATGTTACTCATTATTAGCTTCTAGGTTTGTTGCACATTGCAGAAATTCAGTAAAAAGCACTTCATTTTCTATGAAATATGACAAATAATGATGCAAATTACATAGATTTTGGCTTATTGAGAAAATTAAAACAAAAAAAACGCCCTCAATGGAGCGTTTAGTTTTATACGTGCTTAGGACTTATGCTACGTTCTCTTCTTCTGCTGAGTTATCAATTAAAACTTGTCCTCTGTAATATAATTTACCTTCGTGCCAGTGAGCTCTGTGGTATAAGTGTGGTTCTCCTGTGGTTGGACATGTTGCAATCTGAGGAACAGAAGCTTTATAGTGGGTTCTCCTTTTATCTCTTCTTGTTCTTGATATTTTGCGCTTTGGATGTGCCATTTTAAATATTATTTATCCGTTAATAATTTTTTTAAATTATCCCATCTAGGGTCGTTGCCTTTTTGTGCTGTCTCTTCGTTTGCACTTTCGGGACTTAGTTCTTTTAATTTTTTGATTATATCAGAATCTAGTGTACCATCTTTTACACCTGGATGCACACGTTTAATTGGTATAGCCAGTACAATTAATTCATAGATATACTGCGCAACGTTAATTTGATGTTCACCATGTGGAAGAATTAAGATTTCTTCATCGTCGTCATTATATTCCTCACCAAACTTAACAACCAGCTTAAAGTTATCATTTATAGCCTGGTCATATGGTTCATTAGACAAATCACAATTTATGTTCACAGTCCCAGAAGCAATAAAAAAAAGCTCTAGTAAGGTAGCTTTTTTAATTAATTCTAGGTCAATGTTAACATTAACTGTATTTAAATCCTCATAATCAAAATGCTGAAAGAACGTATTATCAATATGATAGTCAAAATGATGCTCTCCCAATTTCAATCCCGTAAAGGAAATTGTATATTCTTTTAATTCCTTCATTACCACACACATTTTGAGCGTGCAAATATATAAATTTTTGCTCATTTAAAGACTAGATATGAACAAAAAATGTTAATATCTATTTTGACGCTTTTTTTAATGGGTTCTTGCTGTACTCTTCAAACTGCTTCCTATTTTTAAAAATAGACACTGCGGTAAATATGGCTTGTTTAAAAGAACTCTCATCAGCTTTACCTTTACCGGCTATTTCGTAAGCCGTACCATGGTCTGGAGATGTTCTTACCTTGTTTAATCCTGCGGTATAATTTACACCATGACCAAATGACAATGTCTTAAAAGGGATAAGACCTTGATCATGGTAAGAAGCAACAATAGCATCAAAACTTTTATAGGCGTTAGACCCAAAAAAACTATCTGCTGAGTAAGGTCCGAATACCAGATGGCCTTTGTCTCTGATTTTTTGAATCGTGGGTTTTAAAATTGTATCGTCTTCCT
Source organism: uncultured Flavobacteriaceae bacterium (assembly GCA_964524415.1). Lineage (GTDB taxonomy): Bacteria > Bacteroidota > Bacteroidia > Flavobacteriales > Flavobacteriaceae > Winogradskyella. The sequence continues at coordinate 1,603 of CAZGDG010000014.1, read as the reverse complement.
CACCTATGACCCCACTATCCCCTGCATGAGGATTTATTCCAAGCACAGCTACCTTGGGTTTAGGGATTGCAAAATCTCGTTTTAGCGAATTTAAAATAATTTCAATCTTTTCATTTATAAGTGCTTCGTCTATACGCTGGGAAGCCTCTCTTAGAGGGACGTGATCCGTTAATAGTCCCACTCTGAGTTCTCCCGCAACCATGAACATAAGGCTCTTGCCTCCTAGGGATTTCGCTAAATAATCTGTGTGGCCTGGAAATTTAAACGTATCGGATTGAATATTATGCTTGTTAATTGGTGCGGTAACCAAAACATCTATATCATCATTCTTTAAGGCATTGGTCGCTGCTTCAAGTGATTTTATAGCATAGGCACCAATATTAGTGTCTTCCTTGCCAAATTCTATTTTAACAGGTTCTTTCCACACATTAACAACGTTGACTTTACCGTGGACTACATCTTTTGGACTATCTATGCTGAAAAAATTAATGGCACTCTTAAAATGCTTTTTGTAGAAATGCATGACCTTAGAAGAGGCAAAAATTACAGGTGTATTAAGCTCAAGCATCCTGGCATCTTCGTATGTCTTCATAATTATTTCTGGGCCTATGCCGTTAAGATCTCCTATGGAAATGCCGATAATTATCTTTTCTTTCTTCTTCATATAATTCTTATATGCTATTTTTTTGCTAAAATCAAAAAATTGGGTCCGCCCAATACGTACCTTTGCAAGCACAAATTTAATTAATTAAAAATCAACTTATGTTTACCGGAATAATAGAAAACCTAGGTTATGTTGAAAATTTGAAAAGAGCTGGTGGTAATCTAGATATTATCGTAAGGACTCCCTTGGCTAAGGAGCTAAAGATAGACCAAAGCGTTGCCCATAACGGTGTCTGTTTAACCGTAGTAAACATTAAAGACGATGTTTACACGGTTACGGCGATAGAGGAAACCCTATCAAAAACAAATCTTAGCGATCTTAAACTCGGTGATTACATAAACATTGAACGTGCGATGAAGCTCGGTGCAAGACTCGATGGTCACATTGTTCAAGGTCATGTGGACCAAACGGCCATATGCACAGAAGCCGAAGAAAAAGACGGCAGTTGGATTTTTAGCTTTACTTATGATAATTCTTTTAACAACGTTACCATTGAGAAGGGGTCTATCACCGTTAATGGCGTGAGTTTAACTGTTGTGAATTCAAAGGACAACTCCTTTTCGGTGGCTATTATTCCGTATACCTACAATAACACAAATTTCAAAAATTTATCAGTAGGAGATACTGTTAACCTGGAGTTTGATGTCATTGGTAAATACGTAAAGCGTCTAAACGAGTTACGGCAATAGGTTAAGCCTTTTGTTTTGATAATCTAAAGGCTTTGTAAGCCCCAAAAATCAATGCGAGTAAAAATAATGCCAAAGCGCCATTGTCTATTGGTAAGCCTGGTGGCGGTGGCGGAGTTGGCGGTGGTGGCTGTGCACCGCCCTGAGCAAAAGTGGCCACACCTATGCACAATAATAAGATTGAGGCAAACAGCTTTTTACTAGGCATGATATTAAATAAACTGTGGTAAAAGTATAAAAAAATCCTAGCCAA
>CAZGDG010000013.1:0-42747 GCA_964524415.1 uncultured Flavobacteriaceae bacterium | reverse complement strand
AAAAGATGGGATTAGATCATGATGTGAGCTTATCCAATTATATTATTGAGCTTTAAGCTCGATAAAAAACCTATACAGTACCACTACATCTGAAAATTTAACACCTCCATACTCAAAAAAATATTTTTTGATTAATCCAAAGAAATTCAAGGGATTATTGAGGATAATGTAAAAAAACCTCCTATTTTTTGTCGTGTATGTTTTTTGTCGTGTGATAATATTGTGATAATTTTAAGAGCCAAATTAGATTTACTAAACGCCCCTACCATTAACTAACTCCTTAAAAAAACTAAAATATTTAACTATGAGAAAATACCTATTTGCGCTAACCTTTATGTTTGGCTTTTCATTAGTCTTTTCCCAATCCAATGTACGGGTGTCAAAAGACGCTAGTGGTATGACATTACTAGTTGATGGCAAAGAATTTATGATTAACGGTATGAACTGGGATTACATTCCAATAGGAACAAATACGGTTGATGCCAAATTTTGGGAAAAATCAGATGACGTCATTAAGGCGGGATTAGATACTGAAATGTCCCTGTTGAAAAATATGGGTGTAAATGTAATTAGACAATATACGGGCGTTCCAGCAAGGTGGATCCGATATATTTATGAGAATTATGGCATTTACACCATGTTAAATCATTCTTTTGGAAGGTACGGTTTAACCTTAAATGGGGTATGGACACCTGTTACCATATATGATGACCCTGTTACCGAAGAATTTTTGATGCAAGAGGTAACTCAATTGGTAGAGGAATACAAAGGAACGCCAGGCTTATTGTTTTATCTTTTAGGTAATGAAAACAACTATGGCCTGTTCTGGCAAGGTGCGGAAACAGAAGATTTTCCAGATGATGAAGATCAAAAGGCCTACATCGGTGAAAAACGTGGTCGACCAATGTATAGACTTATGAACGAGGCGGCAAAAGCCATGAAGGCTATAGACCCTTCACGTCCTGTAGCTTTGTGTAACGGTGATGTTTTGTTTATAGATATTATAGCAGAGGAGTGTCCAGATATTGATATATATGGTACCAATACGTATCGTGGGGTGTCTTTTACAGATATGTTTGATACGGTGAAAAATAAATTAGATATGGCTTTGGTTTTCACAGAGTTTGGTTCGGATGCCTATAACGCAAAGGAAAATAAGGAAGACCAAAAAATGCAAGCCTATTACAATTTAGGAAACTGGAAAGAGATCTATCAACATGCAGCAGGTTTAGGGAAAACAGGAATATCAATTGGTGGATTTACATTCCAATTCAGTGATGGCTGGTGGAAATATGGATTTGATGATCGCGAAAATGCAGACAGACACGATAACAATGCGTCATGGACCAATGGAGGTTACGACTGGGATTTAGCTCCTGGACAGAACAATATGAATGAGGAGTGGTTTGGTATTTGTGCTAAGGGCCCTACTAACGAGAGAGGACTTTACGACCTATATCCAAGAGCAGCCTATTACGCACTAAAAGAGGCACATCAACTTAATCCTTATACAGATGGCATGACAGCAGAGTTTGTAGAGAATTACTTTAATAGTATTAATTTAATGGATGCCGTACTTAGAGCAAGAGGAGATAAAGCGGCTTTGGAAGGAAGTGGTGCCGAAAAACTGAGAATTAGCCAATTACAAGCAAAATTTACAACGTTTAATACAGGTGGGACCCTTATAACAACCCCAGACAATCCTGATGCTACACAACCAGACGCTGTTCCTAATCAACTTGGATTTGACCACATGCAGTCGTTCTTCGTTGGTGTTGAAGGAAATCCTGCAGCTAATTTGAGAGCGGAGGTTGTTTTAAACGTTGTTGGTAACGTTGCGCAAAATCCTATCGATGAAATTTTTTATGAGACCATCACAAGACGAATAATAGTTGATGAAGATACAGATGCCGTTGTTAATCAAGGAGACCGTGTAAATCTTTATCAAGCGGAATTTGAATGGAATGCTAAAGACTTCGATGTAAGAGGTTTTTACCGTACAGGCCATTATCATTGGCAATATGAAGGTGATTTCTTCGGTTTGTATCCCGAAGCTAACTACGGTCCTAATTTAGATATCTATGGTGGTGAAATTTTAGGTGCAGAAATTGATGGTAAAGGAGATTTAGAAGGTTTAAAAGCCGCCATTGGTCCACAATTATGGTGGGGAGCCAACCCAACCATGTTATTTAAGTATCAAAAAAAATTAGGCCATTTTGATGTTGCAGCGATTTATCATCGCGACTTTGAAACAGATTTACAATTTGATGAATCTGGTCGTCGTGTTTTAGATCAGAACCAAGTACGAAGTGGTATTATTCCTGCATGGCCAACAGAGCGAGCGTCAATTGCAGTTAATAGGGAATTTGGAAAATTCGGTGTAACACTTGGTGGTATTTGGGCCGGTAGTCCCTTGAACGGAAGTTCTTTCCAAGATGTGGAGAATGGAGTTGTCTTTGTAGATAAAGTAGAAGCAAAAGATAATTTCGGAGGAAAAGTTAAAGTTACTTATGAAGGCGGTAAATTCAATTGGTATGGTCAAGGTTCGATAATGGGACTTGTCGCTAATGGAGGTTTTGATGCAACACAGACTTTTACAGGCTGGAAATTGAAAGACTCTGGTAGCGGAAACATGACAAATTTCTTAACAGGATTTACCTATTCCTTCGATAATTTTCAAATCGCACCGAATTTTATGTGGCAAAAGCCATTGGTTGATCCAATGCCAAATAATGGGCCAGCACCAGGTCGTTTAAGAAATGTTATAGATGACCCGTTTGCCGTTAGGGATTGGAACAGGGAAACTACTGCTGGTGAAATCTTATTCACCTATGATCCTACACCAGGTACTTGGATGTATCAATGGGACAACGATAGATCGGAAGATGCTAAGTTCGCAATGAATTTAGGATTTGTATACAGGTATTTACCAACGACTATGGATGCCCACATTGGTTTCTTGGCCACTCGTGAATTCTTTGCTTTCCCAACATCTGTTCCAGCACAGGACTTATGGGAAGTGCATTCCAGAATGGTGTCTAAATTATCGCCAGATTTAGGAATTATTGGTAACTTCTACTATGGAAATGGACAGGCCAATGGTGATAGTGAAAGAACAATTTACCGTTTTGGTGGCGATATAAGAGCTATTTACAAAAAGATGAAATTAGAGACTCATTTAAAAATTAACGATTGGGGTCCATTTGATTACCACAGGGATTTCAACTTAACGTTCCCAGTACAGTTTATGATGGACATTTCAACTTCATTTGGTAAACCGGATTGGTTCATCCTTCCCAATACAACAATTGGTTTAAGAGGAACATGGCGATCTTTAGATGAATTCTCTAACAGATACGCACCAACATTCGTCCCAGCTGACACCTTTGCTACAGATCCAGTATTGACTCCTGTAGGATTTCCTGATGGTTCAGAATGGGAAATAAGAACGTACATACACATAAACATTGGTAGATAAAAAATGCAAATGATGAAAAATATAAATTACAAAACAGGTAAAACTACAATCCTATTGGGATTATTATTAATCTTCAATTTGGGCTGTGAAAGAGACCTTACGGATGAAGCGGTCTTAGCGACCTTTCCTACCACAGCAGAGATATATACCGATAACCCTGTTGGTCTAACAGACGACTTCTTTATTTCTTTTGATCCAGCAGTCGGTGCTAATCCTGAGGCTTTCGGTACAGATGATAACGAGTCCTATGAAGGAACATCCTCTATACGCATAGACGTACCTGGTCCAAACGACCCAAATGGGACGTTTGCCGGCTGTATATTTAGAGACCGTGGCGAAGGAAGAAATTTAACGGGTTACGACGCCCTAACGTTTTGGGCGAAAGGAAGTACCACTGGGGTTTTAGGAGAAGTTGGTTTTGGTGTCGATTTCCTTGAAAATAAATTTCCTGTGAATCGTGCGAATATTCAATTATCTACAGATTGGAGAAAATATGTCATTCCAATTCCCAATCCAGAAAAATTGGTACAAGAAAGAGGCATGTTTTTAATTGCCGTGGGATCTTTTGATGTGCTAGGGAATGATGACCCAGCGCTGGCAGATTCTTTTAGCGACAATTCTGGTTGGGTTGTATGGTTAGATGAAATTAAATTTGAACGTCTCGGAACTACGCTGACGGTGAATGCAGAAATTTTGAATGGGCAAAATATCGTACAGGAGTCGTTCTCAAATACAACTACTACTATTACTGGCTTGAGCCAAACGGTCAACCTAGCAACTGGTGAAAATGTAACGGTCGGCGTAGCGCCAACGTATTTCGACTTTAATTCATCTAACCCAGCAGCAGCCACGGTGGATGAAAATGGTGTTGTTAGTGTCGTCGGACAATCTGGGACTACTACGATTACCGCTGTTCTTGGTAATAACCAAGCTCAAGGCTCTTTGGAGATAACCGCACTAGGAGATTTTCCTTTGGCTCCCGTACCAGATGACCCGGCCGCCAACGTCCTTTCTATTTTTAGTGATTCCTATACAGATGTTGTGGATGCTAATTTTACACCTGGATTTGGAGGGTCTACTACGCAAGCTTCAGTATTGAGTATTGGCGGAGAGGAATTTGTAACCTATGAAAATAACAACTTCACGGGTATCATGTTCGATAATAATCCAATAGATGGTTCTGCTATGTCGTTTTTACATGTTGATATTTTTGCGCCTGACGCTTTTACTCAAGTAGAATTTCAAATAAGGGACATAGGAAGTAACCAGGAGATAGAAACGAATGAATTTAACGGTTTCCCTACTGGAGATGATGTAGATTATAGAGTTACGCTTAATGGACTAACGCCTAATGAATGGAACTCTATAGACATACCGCTAGTTGGAAATTTAACAACTCAAAGAAACAATCTCGGAGCTATAATATTAGTTGGTGGTCCAAGCTTTATTTTGGATAACATCTACTTCTTTACCGAATAAAAAGAAAAAAATTGAACTATAAAATGAAGCAAATGAAGATTTTAAAATCAATACTCGCATGCGCTGTGTTATTAGCTGGTGCTTTGTTAATAACAAATTGTGAGGTGGATGAGACCCAGACCGTCACAACTTTTGAAAACCTTGTCATGGCAGATGAATTTAATGTTGATGGCGCTCCAGACCCAAGTCTCTGGACCTATGATATTGGCGATGGTTCCGCAGAGGGCATTCCGGGTTGGGGCAACAATGAATTGCAATATTATACGGATAGACCGGAAAATGTTAAAGTAGAAAATGGATTACTTGTTATCACGGCAAGGGAAGAGGCTTTCGATGGAAGTTCTTACACCTCAGCGAGGATAACAACGCAAAATTTGTTTGAGCAACAATATGGTAGATTTGAAGCGAGAATTAGAATGCCACTCGGCAAAGGTATTTGGCCGGCGTTCTGGTTGCTAGGTAATGATTGCGATATCAATCCTTGGCCTCAGTGTGGCGAGATTGATGTAATGGAATATCTAGGAGACGCACCAACCATAGTTTTTGGTAGTGCCCATGGTCCAGGATATAATGCAGGTGATTCCATCTCAAAAGAATACGAGTTGGAGAACGATCGTTTCGATACAGGATTCCATGTATTTGGAATAGAGTGGGGTCCAGATTATATCAATTACTATGTTGATGACGAGTTGTACCAACAAATAACACCAGAAACAACTGCTGAAGAGGCTGTTGATAATGTTCCTAATCCTGGAGAATGGGTTTTCAATCGCCCATTTTACATTATTCTGAACATAGCAGTGGGTGGCAACTTGCCAGGAGCGCCAAATGAAGATACCCAATTTCCACAACGAATGTATGTGGATTATGTAAGGGTGTATAACTAAAAATAAGACAACATGATAGCTTTAAAAAATAGAATTAGCGTAGTATTAGGTTTGATAATGGCCTTAATTATGGTTTCTTGTGATGGCAAGGAAGAAACTGAAACATTTAATTTGGAAGCGAGGTTTATAAGTGATGTTCAAGGTAGGACTATTGATTTTACCAATGTTTCTAATGATGCCACAAGTTACCTGTGGGATTTTGATAATGGTACCACGTCTTCAGTTATCAATCCCGTTGTTGAATTTGAAAACGGCACCTATACGGTAACGTTAACAGCTTTTGACGGTAGAGGGAATTCAGCAAGTTTTAGTCAGACCTTTGATATTGACTGTGAAACTGATGAGAATATAGATCCGGCTAACGGTAATCTCAATTGGACGTTCTTAACTGCATCACCAGCAACAACGTTTGATGCCTTTGGCAACACAGGAGGAGGTATAGTTCAAAATCCTGTTGAAGATGCTGTAAATTCAAGTTGTAATGTACAGCAATTTGTAAAGATTCCAGGATGTTTTACGTTTGCTGGTTTGGGTAAAGAGTTAAATACAGCACTAGATTTTAATGATCCAAATGCGAGCAAAATCTTTACTATGAAAGTACTTGCTGAGACCCAAGTCACTGAAGTAACGTTGAGACTTGAGTTTATGCCTTTTCCAAATGTTGATCCAGCCGTAGATCGCGTTGCAACTATAACAGAAGTAGGTGAATGGCAAGAGCTTACTTTTGATTTTACAGGAGTAACAGGAACATTTAAAAGTATGATTATTTATTTTGAGAGAAATGCACCATGTGATGGCGATGTCTATTACTTTGATGATATAATTCAGCAATAACGATTATTTAAGTAAGTAATATTGCGGCTTTAATTTATTTTATGGCCGCATTTTGTCTCTTATAAATGATAACCTTATTACTAATCTAAAAACACAAAATGGTTGCTACTAACCAAGATACTAAACCAAACCAAACGGAAGTAACTTTATCTAAGGTAAAGTTAGATAATAAGGCGTATTTTAAAATTGCGAACCACGATAAGATGCGACCGTTCTTTATGAGCATTGTTAGTGACTCTAATCACTGGATGTTCATTTCTAGTAATGGTGGCCTTACCGCAGGACGAAAAAATGCAGAGTATGCACTATTCCCATACTATTCGGACGATAAAATCACCGAATCTGCTGAAATAACTGGAGCAAAATCCATATTTCAGGTAAAACGAAAAGGAGAAACGTATATATGGGAACCTTTTTCTATTCGTTTTCAAGATAAATACAAGATCAAGCGAAACTTGTATAAAAGTATATACGGCAATTCTATAGTTTTTGAGGAAGTAAACCTTGATTTACAGCTAACCTTCAAATATGAATGGTCTTCGAGCAACCTTTACGGGTTTGTAAAAACATCCACACTTTCGAATCAAGCAGAAGATTCGGTTGAAGTTAATATTCTAGATGGTATTCAAAACGTACTGCCATTTGGCGTGAGTAGTGCTCTTCAAAATGCAAGCAGTAATTTGGTAGATGCCTACAAACGCACAGAATTAGTAAAAGATTCAGGAATAGGAATTTTTGCCCTAAGTGCTATAATTGTTGACAAGGCAGAGCCTAGTGAGGCACTCAAGGCCAATATAGCATGGTCACTTGGTTTAGAGTCACCCAAGTATCTATTGTCATCACTTCAGCTAAAGGATTTTAGAGCATTAAAGGGCATAGAACAAGAAACGGACATTAAAGCTGAGAAAGGTGGTTACTTCCTAAATAAAACAATCACTTTAGCTTCAGGAGCTCAGAAGAAATGGTACATCGTTACCAACGTGAATCAGGACAAATCGGATATTGTAAACCTTTCCAAGGCTATACAAAAAGATGACGAGCTCGAACATAAACTGCTGGATAACGTCGCATTGGGTACGCAAAAGCTCATAGCACTTAATGCCGCTTCAGATGGACTTCAGTTAACATCAGATAACTTAAGAGATACACGACATTTTTCCAATACGCTATTCAATATTATGCGTGGTGGTATTTTCGATGATGGCTACACCATTGAAATATGGGATTTTAAAAAATATATAAAAGAGGCTAATAAAGATGTTTCAATTAGGCAAGCCGACCTTTTGAACAGTCTTAATGACAAAATAACGTTGTCCGAGTTAAAGGACATTGCCAATTCAACGCAAGATGAAGATTTTTGCAGGTTGGCATTGGAGTATATGCCATTGAAATTTAGCCGCAGACATGGAGATCCTAGTCGTCCATGGAACAAATTTTCCATTAATACCAGAAGTGAGGTCGATGGGTCAAAGATTCTGGATTACGAAGGGAATTGGAGAGATATCTTTCAAAATTGGGAGGCCTTGGTACATTCTTATCCAGAGTACATCGAGAACATGATTCACAAATTCTTAAACGCTTCTACTTTTGATGGTTATAATCCTTACCGAGTCACCAAAGGTGGTTTTGATTGGGAAACCATAGAGCCAGATGATCCTTGGTCTTACATTGGCTATTGGGGCGATCACCAAATTATTTACCTTCAAAAGTTCTTGGAATTTATCCAAAATCATGAGCCTGGTAAGTTAGAGAGCTTCTTTACAAGAGATATATTCGTGTATGCCAATGTGCCTTACCGCATTAAATCTTATGATGCTATACTTCAAAATCCTAAAGATACCATTGAATTCGATGAAGAATCCGATCGAAAGATAAGGGCTAAGCGTAAGGTTTTAGGTGCTGATGGTGCTTTGTTGTGCAATGCAAAAGACGAAGTGGTCAGAGCCAACTTTATCGAAAAGATGCTAGCGACCACCTTGGCAAAGCTTTCCAACTTTATTCCCGAAGCAGGAATTTGGATGAATACGCAACGTCCAGAATGGAACGACGCGAACAACGCACTCGTTGGTAATGGCGTATCTATGGTGACGCTTTATTACCTAAGACGATTTTTAAAGTTTTTTGAACACATATTTGACCAAGCGTCTATTAGCGAAGTCATGGTATCAACTGAAATAGCTGACTTTTTTAGTGAGATTAAAGAAACCTTCAGTTCTAATGAGGGACTATTAAGTGCAGCAATTAATGACACAGACCGAAAGCTGATGATGGATGCTTTAGGAAAGGCAGGAAGTACATATAGAGACCGTGTCTATTCGAGTGCCTTTTCTGGAGAGAGGGAAACAATTACATTTCCAGAACTGAAAAATTTTGTGGCATCTGCACTAAAACATTTAGAACATGCTATAAAAGCCAACAAGCGCGATGACGATATGTATCACGCTTATAATCTCATTACAATTAACGAAGATAATACGGTGTCTCTCTCCTATTTAGATGAGATGCTAGAAGGCCAAGTGGCCGTTTTAAGTTCGGGCTATTTAAGTTCTAAAGAGAATTTAAAGGTATTAGACGGACTAAAACACAGTAGTCTTTTCAGGCCAGACCAATACAGCTATATCTTGTATCCAAATAAGGAACTTAAAGGCTTTATGGAGCGTAATAATGTTCCTAAATCAGCTGTCCAAGATTCAGAATTATTACAAAAGCTAATAGAGGAAGGGAACACGAAACTGATTAAACAAGATATAAATGGCGGCTATCACTTCAATGGTAATTTTAAAAATGCAGAAGACGTTAAAGCTGCTTTAAATGATTTAGAGGAAACAGGCTTTAAAAATCTAGTTTCAGAGGATAGAAGACATGTTCTAAAGATATTTGAGCAAGTGTTTAACCACAAGGCGTTTACAGGCCGTTCTGGTACCTTCTATGGTTACGAAGGACTAGGCTCAATCTACTGGCATATGGTGTCTAAACTTCAACTTGCAGCGCTAGAATGTTGTTTAAAAGCCATTCACGATAATGAAGATGAGGTTGTTGTAGGAAAGCTGTTAGAACATTATTATGAGATAAACGAGGGCATTGGTGTACATAAATCGCCTCAGCTTTATGGAGCCTTTCCAACAGACCCATATTCCCATACACCATTTGGCAAGGGAGCCCAACAACCAGGTATGACGGGACAGGTTAAGGAAGATATTTTATCTAGGTTTGGAGAGCTCGGTGTTTTTGTAAATGATGGGCAACTGTATTTTGATCCCTGTATGTTGCGACAAGAAGAGTTTTTGTCTCAAGCCATGACCTTCAAATATGTTGATGTTACTGGGAACCAAGAAACTATACAGCTCCAGCCAGAACAATTGGCATTTACATATTGTCAAGTGCCAGTGATTTATGAGGTTTCTGAACATAATGGACTTGAAGTGGCGCTAAAGGATAATTCAACTCAAAAATTTGACCACTTAACATTGAATGAAAACCTAAGTTCATCAGTGTTTGAAAGGAAAAATGAGGTCAAACATGTTAAGGTATCAATTGAGAAAAGTTATTTAAAATAAATAAAAGGCATGCTTAAAACGAGAATTATATGGATAACTGCGCTATTGGTTTTTGTATTGTCGTGCAATGATAAAAAAAAGAAGGACCTCAAGTCCGTAACCCAAATTAGTAAAAACGTGACTGCTAAGGATATATTAGGCAACCCTAAATATATGGCCATCTCCTACGGTGGATATAGGGAAAAATCAAGGGACATTCAGCCTACGATAGAAGAGCTGAAAGACGACATGAAAATTCTGTCGGCTATGGGTATTAAGGTGCTCAGAACCTACAATGTTCAATTACCTCATGCTACAAACGTACTTAAGGCTATAAGGGAACTTAAAGAAGAAAACCCTGATTTTGAGATGTACGTCATGCTCGGGGCATGGATAGATTGTCTCAACGCATGGACGGACAAACCTGTTGACCACAATATTGAGAGTCCTGACAACAAAAACGAAATAGCAAGAGCCGTGGCCATTGCAAATCAATATCCAGATATTGTAAAAGTTCTGGCTGTTGGTAACGAAGCCATGGTAAAATGGGCTACAAATTATTATGTGCAGCCAGGTGTTATCCTAAAATGGGTTACCCATTTACAAGATTTAAAGAAGGCAGGAAAGTTGCCCAAGGATTTATGGATTACGAGCTCGGATGATTTCGCCTCATGGGGTGGAGGAGAGGCATCGTATCATGTTGAGGATTTAGAGAAACTAATTGAAGCTGTTGATTATATTTCCATGCACACCTATCCTTATCACAACACACACTATAATCCAGAGTTTTGGGGTGTGCCTGAAGCCCATGCAGGAATGCCAGATACAACTAAGATTGAAATGGCAATGGAGCGAGCGCTAAAATTTGCACAAAAACAGTATGACAGCGTGACCAATTACATGAAAAGTTTAGGAATCAATAAACCAATCCATATTGGAGAAACGGGTTGGGCCAGTGTTTCTGATGGCCATTATGGTGATAAAGGCTCTAGAGCAACCGATGAGTACAAACAAGGACTCTATCACCGATTAATGCGTGATTGGACCAATAAGGCTGGCATATCGTGTTTCTATTTTGAGGCCTTTAACGAACAATGGAAAGATGCTAGAAACCCTAATGGTTCCGAAAATCATTTTGGGCTATTCACTATAGATGGTAAGGCCAAGTATCCTATATGGAATTTAGTGGATAAGGGCACTTTTGAGGGCCTAACCCGTAATGGCAATCCAATTACCAAAACTTACGGAGGTGATAAACAAGAGCTTTTAAAAGATGTACTGGTTCCGCCATCTGAAGAGGAAATTATGTCTAAATAAAGTTAGGCTGATAAAGTAAAGACAAATGAAAATTAGTAATGACAAAATACGGATAGTAACTAACAATGCTTTTATGGCAGTGCTAGTGCTTTTATGTATTTGGTCTTGTAAAGAAAACCCCAAATTGAACGAAAAGACTCAAACCCAAAACAGTCCTACGGCTAAAGAAATATTAGGTAATCCTAAATATTTAGCCATGTCTTATGGTGGTTATCGCCATGTAGATCACGACATAGAACCTACAATTGAAGAACTTAAGGAAGATATGTTGCTGCTCTCAGCAATGGGAGTAGGTATTATCCGCACTTACAAAGTCTATTTGCCTCATGCATCTAATGTCCTTAAAGCCATAAAGGAGTTGAAAAGTGAGGACCCAGATTTTGAAATGTACGTCATGCTTGGCGCTTGGATTAATTGCAAGAACGCCTTTACAGACAAGGAGCCAGACCATGCTTTGGAGAGTCCTGATAATGCCACGGAGATTGCAAAAGCTGTAGCTTTAGCAAATGAGTATCCCGATATTGTAAAGATTATCGCTGTTGGAAACGAAGCTATGGTAAAATGGCAAGCGCAATATTATGTAGAGCCAGGAATCATATTAAGATGGGTGACCCATCTACAAAATCTAAAACAGGAAGGAAAATTACCTAAAGACCTGTGGATTACAAGTTCCGATAATTTTGCGTCTTGGGGCGGGGGAGGAGAAGAATATCACGTGGAGGACTTAAACCGCTTGATTAAAGCTGTAGATTTCATTTCTATGCATACCTATCCAATGCATGATACCCATTACAATCCCGACTTTTGGTACACGCCAGAATCTGATTCCAGCCTTTCAGATATGCAAAAGATAGAAAAGGCCATGCAACGTTCATTGGCTTATGCTAAAACGCAGTACCAAAACGTCGCTCGGTATGTTAAGTATTTGAACTTAGAAAAACCTATTCATATTGGAGAAACAGGTTGGGCTACCGTTTCCAATGGGTTCTATGGTCCAGAAGGTTCTAGAGCCACGGATGAATATAAAGAAGCACTTTATTATGAGGCCATTAGGGATTTTACCAATGAAAATAAAATCTCTTGTTTCTATTTCGAAGGCTTTGATGAGCCTTGGAAAGATGCCTCTAATCCCAACGGTTCAGAGAATCATTTTGGTCTTTTTACGGTTGAAGGAAAGGCAAAATTTGCGTTATGGGACTTAGTAGATAAAGGAGTTTTTGATGGTCTAAAACGAAATGGAAATGTAATAGAAAAGACATATAACGGTGATAAATCTGCCCTAATGAAAGATGTTATGGTGCCTCCAACAGAAGAAGAAATTCTAGCACATCACTCAAATTAAAAGTAAACTTTGATGCGTTTTATACAAAATATTAAGATTTTAGTTTTAGTTACAATTTTTATGAGTTGCAATACACCTCAAAAACAATTAAAAGCAGAAGTTTATGAAACCTCAGTCAATGGCAATAAGTTAACTTTAGTTTCTGGTTTTAAACAAGTTGAGGAACCTGCAACAATCACTTTAAACCCTGATAAAACATTTCAAACCATTACTGGGTTTGGAGGCTCCTTTACAGAGGCTTCTGCGTCACTTTTAAATAAGCTGAGCCAACCCAATAGAGCTAAAATTATCGAAGCTTATTTTGGAGAAAGTGGAGCGCAATACTCCCTAACACGCACTCATATGAATTCGTGTGACTTTTCCTTAGGACAATATTCTTATGCACCGGTTGAAGATGACATAGACCTAGAGCATTTTTCTATTGAAGAGGATAAGAACGACTTAATTCCCATGATAAAAGATGCCATGAAAGCGTCTAAGGATGGATTTAAAATTTTAGCGTCACCTTGGACTGCTCCACCATGGATGAAAGATAATAACGATTGGAGAGGTGGAAAATTATTACCGAAATACAACGATACTTGGGCTCTGTTTTTTTCTAAGTATTTAGACGCTTACAAAGCGGAAGGAATTGATATTTGGGGCTTTACAGTTGAAAATGAACCTTTAGGTAATGATAGTAACTGGGAAAGTATGCATTTTACGCCTGAGGAAATGACGGATTTTGTTGAGAATCATTTAGGACCAAAGCTAGAATCCGATGGCCACAGCGTTCAAGTTTTGGGTTATGATCAAAATAGGGAACATTTAAAAGAGTGGGTAGATGTGATGTATAGAGACGAATCATCTTCAAAATATTTTGACGGTACAGCAATTCATTGGTATGCCAGTACGTTTGAAGTATTTCCTGAGGCACTGCAATACGCACATCAGAAAGCCCCAGACAAATATCTGATACAGTCTGAGGCGTGCGTAGACGCTGAGGTGCCAAAATGGAAAGATGATAAGTGGTATTGGTCAAAGGAAGCTACCGATTGGGGCTGGGACTGGGCGCCAGAAGACCAGAAATATCTACACCCTAAATATGCGCCTGTAAATCGCTATGCCAGGGATATTATTGGCTGTTTAAACAACTGGGTAGATGGATGGATAGATTGGAATATGGTGCTTAATCGGCAAGGTGGGCCAAACTGGTTTAAAAATTGGTGTGTGGCTCCAGTTATAGTTGATGAAAAGCAAGACGAGGTCTATTTTACACCGCTTTATTATGTTATGGCTCATTTTAGCAAATTCATAAGACCAGAGGCTAAGGTAATGGAGTCCATTGTAGACGATAATAATTTACAGGTAACTGCCGCTCAAAATCCTGATGGAACAATTGCAGTGGTGGTATTCAATGAAGAGAAACAACCGAAACAATTCCGTTTGAATTTAGGAGATAAACAAGCCAATGTTGAAATTAGTGGTCAGGCCATTCAAACAATTGTTATATCTAACTAAAAATAAAAACTATGTCAAACGTTAAAACTGCTGCAAAAGATAAAGTGCCTATTGGCCAGAAGGCTGCATTTGGTGCTGGGCACTTAGTATTGAATTTACTTCCAGGAGCACTAGGAATATTTATGTTCTTTTTGCTAACCGCTTTTGGAATGGATCCTGTTTTGGCAGGATTATTAGGAGGGTTGCCTAGAATATTTGATGCGATAACAGACCCGATAATGGGCTTTATTTCCGATAACACCAAATCTAAATATGGTAGAAGGCGCCCATATATTTTCGTAGGAGCAATACTTAGTGGTATTCTTTTCGCAGTGCTATGGCAGCTAGATGCAGATAATTCCCAAACATACAATTTTTGGTATTTTCTCATCTTCTCCTTGTTATTTTTAGTTGGTAATACCATGTTCGCTACACCTTTGGTAGGTTTAGGATACGAAATGACTTCCGATTATAACGAGCGAACAAGGTTGATGGCATTTTCTCAAACCATAGGACAAATTGCATGGATGATAGTACCATGGTTCTGGGTACTTATTGCAGATGAAGACCTCTTTGAAACCCAGGCTATCGGAGTACGCCAACTTTCCGTAATGGTTGGTGGCGTTTGTTTGGCTCTAGGGATTTTACCTGCGATATTTTGTAGAGGACTTGACGGTGGCAATATGGAAAACAGAAAGGAAATTTCCCTTAAGGCATTAGGGTCAAATCTGAAAGAGTTGTTTGCTGGTATTGTTCAGGTATCAAAGAATAGACCCTTTATGAAACTTTGTGGTGCTACGTTTTTGGTTTTTAACGGATTTCAGTTAGTAGCATCATTCAGCTTTTTTATCATCGTTTATTATATGTTTAATGGCGATTTTGCAGCTGCTGGTAATTGGCCAGCTTGGTTTTCTACAATCACAGCCGTAATTACGGCCTTTGCGGTAATTCCAATTATATCTAAATTATCAGATATATATGGAAAAAGAAGTGCGTTTATAATTTCAACAGCGATTTCTATAATTGGCTATATACTTAAATGGTGGGGCTTTGATCCAGGTAATCCTTGGTTAATGTTTATGCCAATACCGTTTATGGCTTTTGGATTGGGTGGCCTATTTACATTAATGATGAGTATGACTGCAGATGTCTGTGATTTAGATGAATTGGAAAATGGGATGCCACGTAAGGAAGGTACATTTGGTGCAATTTACTGGTGGATGGTAAAAATGGGACAAGCCTTAGCTTTAGTTTTACAGGGATTTGTGCTTAAAATGGTGGGTTTTGTTTCCGATGCACCAACCCAAACGGTTGAGACCATGACCAATTTAAGAATAGCCGATATTGTTATTCCAGTGGCAACAGCTGGCATAGCGATTATTGTAATGTGGAAATACAGTCTTACAGAAGAAAGAGCAAGAGAAATTAAAGCAGAACTCGTAGAAAGACGAGGAGAATTATAAATAATAGAATTAAGGAATTTATTGCAATTACAGAAGGATTAAAATTGCAAAGACTAAAATTTAACTAACTAACTATGTCTTACAGGAAGGAAAATTTATTAACCGAGGAGTATAAGAAATTCTTAGCTTCTTTAGACGAGCATAATCATACCAAAGGACTATCAAAGGATGAGCTCATAAAGCTTTTTCACAAGATTGTGAAAGGAGGAATGTCAGGTCTGTGTTTTAGTATGTATGAAGACGGCCAAAAACCTGGTGATCATATAACGGAGGAGCAAGTGATGAGGAGAATGAAAATACTAAAACCACACATTAAGTGGATAAGGTCTTTTTCTTGTATTGAAGGAAATGAATTTGTGCCAAAAGTCGCAAAGGGATTGGGTATTAAGACGCTTGTAGGAGCTTGGATTGGTGATGACAGGGAAAAAAATAGACAAGAAATCGATGCTCTCATTGATTTAGCCAATAAAGGAATGGTTGATATTGCAGCAGTGGGGAATGAGGTACTGTATAGAAATGATATCCCTTTAGAAGAATTGAAAGAGCACATCCGTGAAGTGAGAGCAGCTATTCCTGCAGATATTCCAGTGAGCTATGTAGATGCTTATTATGAGTTCTCAGTTCACCCTGATTTAACCGACCTTTGTGATGTTATTTTAACCAACTGTTATCCTTTCTGGGAAAGCTGCCATATAGATTATTCATTGGCACATATGCAACAAATGTATGGTCAGGTTTTAGGAGCGGCGAAAGGCAAAAAGGTGATTATTTCAGAAACAGGTTGGCCAAGTAAAGGTGAAAGTTTGGGAGCAGCACAGCCCTCTGATGAAAACTTTTTAAAGTATTTTATTAATACGCAGCTTTGGTGCCAAAAGGCGGATATAGATTGTTTTTACTTTTCGTCCTTTGATGAATCATGGAAAGTTGGAGACGAAGGTGATGTAGGTGCTTATTGGGGAATTTGGGATAAGGATGAAAAATTAAAGTACTAACAGACCTATACAAATAATAAATTAAACACAACATTACCGCTACAGTAATCATTTACATTGTTTTAATATTTCTTTAAAAATTTGATTATTAACATTATAAGTTTTATTTTAAAGATTTACTACAACGATATAGTTGTATTAGAATTGTAGCGGTAAAAATTTTAGATACTTACATTTAAATAGGTATCTTTCGATAAATTCACATAAGTGAACTTTAATTTTAACTAAAATAAATAACGATTATGAAAAAAATTACTTTTTTGATTTTTTTAATGTGCGCAGCATTGTCATTCGGACAAGCGTTGCAAATAGATTTTGAAGATGGTACTACTGTACCTGCATTCAATTTCGGTGCTAATTTTGGAACGGGTAATGTGGTAAATCCAGATCAAACTCCTCCAAATACGTCAACAAGAGTTTTAGAGGCTAATAAACCTGATAACGCAGAATGGTTCGCTGGCTTTGGTTTTGAAACCCCTGGTAATGCTCTGATTGACCTTTCGCTTGGAACGGAATTTACATTTAAAGTTTGGGCTCCAGTTGCTGGACAGAGCATAAGATTTCAAATTCAAAATGGACTGAGTGGTGAACCAACCTATGTTGTTGATACAGTAATACCAAATGCTAGTGTTTGGACAGAAGTTACCGTTGATTTCGCTAGTCAAACTAATGGGACAGAGCAATATAGTGTGTTTGTAATTCAACCAAATTACGATATTGCTTGTGAAGGAGCTAGTTGTACCACGGTAGGAACAGGTAATGGTGGTGTTTGGTATATCGATGATATATTTCAGACCTTTGATTCAAATCAAGACGCCTCTCTATCTGATTTAACCTTAGACGGAACCACCATAGCTGGTTTTTCTCCATCTGTGACAACCTACAATTCACAATTGCCAAATGGAACAACCACTGCACCAACTGTAGCAGCTGTTGCTACACAGGCTGGTAACGGTTCTTCTAATGTTAGCGTAACACAAGCAGGTGGGGTTCCTGGGACAGCAACAGTACTTGTAACTGCACCAGATGGAGTTACTACGCAAACATACACGGTTAATTTTACAGAATTACCGCCAGCTGCTCCAGTACCAACAGAAGATGCTTCGGCAGTTGTTTCTATACTTTCCAATAATACTTCATATTCAGATTTTGGAGTGCCATTTTTTGAGCCTTTTGGTTCAACAACTGCATTTTATGATTTAGATGCAAGTGGTGCTGATGATGCCTTTTCATTCCAATTTGGAAATGGTGGGCAGGTTAATTTCTTTCCAGGACCATTTGTAGATGTATCTGATGCAGGAATATTCCATATCGACTTTTACTGCGAGAATCTTGATGCAGGAGATAACTTTAGAGTTCTTCTTATACCACAAAACACTGGTATAAATATGGAATACAGAGTTACCGTAGATGAAACTCAGGCAGGTGTGTGGCAGTCGTTTGAAATTGGCCTAGCAGGAGCAGGTTCTGGGTTGCCAGATGAATTTACAGGGTCAGCTACGGCGGCAGATCTTGTTGATCTGGCTTTAATTCAAATTTTCCCAGCTGAAGCTGGCAGTACATTAGGTTCTGAGCAAGTTATTATAAGTAATATTTATTTCAGTGGAGGTACCTTGTCAACTCCAGATGTTGAGTTAGGTAATAGTTTCGCGGTAGCACCAAACCCATCAAATGATGTTTGGAACATCAAAGCAGCGAATAACCAAAATGTAACTTCTGTTGTAGTATACGATATGTTAGGAAAACAAGTATTATCTCTTGAGCCTAACACTAACGAAGTAACATTGAATGCAGCGGACTTAAGAAGTGGAATTTACTTAGCTAAATTAGCTACAGCCAATGGAAGCAAAACAATTAAACTAGTTAAAAACTAGACTGATTTTTAGCAAATAATAACGAAAAGGGTGTATTTTTAATATGCCCTTTTTTTATTTAATACTTCAACTATGACAACACTAAAAGAGTTATCTAAACTACTCAATTTATCGGTTTCTACCGTGTCCAAGGCTCTAAATGATAGTCATGAAATTAGTGATAAAACCAAAAAAAGAGTACATGAATTGGCCGCGAAGCTTAACTATAAGCCCAATCGTATTGCGCAGCAGCTTAAATCTAATAGGACTAAAACCATAGGAGTTATTTTACCAACGGTAACCAATCCTTTTTTTGCAGAGGTGCTTCATGGTATAGAAACGGAGGCCACAAAAAATAACTATGACATTATTGTTTGTCTTTCAGATGAGCACTTGGATAAGGAAGAACGAAGTTTAGAATTATTGTCCAATGGAAGTGTTGACGGCTTCATCATGGCTGTGGCTAGAGAAAGCCAGGTTAAATCTAAAACAGAGCATCTAGAAAGAACGTTAAATCAAGGCCTGCCGATTGTTTTATTTGATCGTGTGGTCAAGTCTATATCTTGCGATAAGGTCATTGTAGATGATTTTAAATCGGTTTATGATGCCACCAAATATCTAATAGAGAAAGAGCAGCGAAAAGAGATTTTATTGATAAGTAATATTGAAGAGCTTAGCGTTGGGAAGCTTAGAACCAAAGGGTATAAAACCGCCATGAGTGAAGCAGGTCTTAAAACACGTGTGTTAAATCTAGGGCAATCCCCTGATGTTGAAGCGGAAGTTTACAACAACCTTTCAAATTTCCCAGAAATTGATGCTGTCGTATCTATAGATCATATTACAGGCATCGTTGCTATTAATATGGCTAGAAAATTGGGGCGATCGTTACCTGATGCTCTTTCCGTAATTGGTTTTGGTTATGAACATACGCAGTTGTTATCCAGCCCTAAAATTTCAATCATTCATCAAAAAGCTCACGCTATTGGTGAAATGGCAATGAAGACTATTATTGCCAATCTAACTTTAGAAGCTTATGAAGTAAAAACACAGGTAGTTCCTAGCGAGTTAAAGCTGAGCGAATCCACAAAAAAAGCCTGACACTTGGCCAGGCTTCAATTTGGTTTAAAAACAATGTTCTAGTTGTTTTCTTTCATTTTATCCATGGCTTCGTTACCGGCTTTTTTAGCATCATCGATAACTTTATTACCAGCCTCTTGAGCCTTGTCCATAGCTTCATTGCCAGCTTCTTTGGCTTTATCTACAGCTTCATTAGCAGCATCTTTAACATCATTGGCCATATCTTCGGCACCTTCTTTTACGCTATCTACTGCGTCATTAGCAGCGTCAGTGGCATCATCCATAGCTTCGCTAGCAGCGTCAGCCGCATCATTAGCAGCGTCTTCAACAGCGTTAGCAGCATCACTAGCTGCATTTTCAGTAGCTTCTGTAGCCTCTTCAACAGCATTTTCAGTTTTCTCTTTCGTTTCTCTGCACGATGTAAAGGATAGACCTAATACGGCGATAAGCATTAAACTTAATACAATTCTTTTCATTTTAATGGTTTTAGTGTTATACGTTAATTATCCTAAAAATAATAATTTATATGAAACTCGCTTGTTTTAAAGCTAAAAGTCTTCATAATACGGGTTATATACGTATATGGTTAAGTATTTGGACTACGGCTCCCTCGTTTTTTCTAATAAAATCGCCATTAATTTGCCCTTGTTTTTTCCGTAAGGTCTTATTGGAAATTAAAGCATCGGTTTGTTCTTTAAAGTCTTTTGGAACTTTAATAACCGTTACACCACCATATTCTATTAATTGTTTTGCCTCTGGAAATTTATGGTAGTTCTTGCCTATGAGTATAGGAATGCCAAATACCGCAGGTTCCAAAATATTATGTAATCCAGTGTGTCCTGCAGCACCACCAACGTATGCAATATCGGCATAACTATAGACCTTGCTTAAGTAACCAATAGTGTCTAGAATAAAAACCTGGTAACCCGACAGGTCAGTATCAGGAGACATTTTAGAGTAGCACATCGTCTTTACCTTTAATTGTTTCAGTATGGAATTGACATAACGACTGTTGATATTATGTGGTGCGATGATAAATTTTAAGTTATCAAAAGTGTTGCGGTTTATATAATCTAGGTAAAGTTTATCATCATCGGGCCATGTGCTCCCAAATACCACGCAAGTGGCACCACCAAGAAAGTGCTCTATAAAATCGAGAGAATTGTCTTGGCGTAATTGTTTGGTAACCCTGTCAAATCTCGTGTCACCAGACACAGTAACGTTATTACAGCCTATACCTTTTAATAGAACCTTAGATTGTTCGTCTTGAGTGAAAATATGATTAAAGGCTGAAAGGACTTTACGCATAAGACCACCATACCACTTAAAAAAACTCTGGTTTTCTCTAAAAACAGCTGAAATTAAATAGAGGTTATGGTTTCTCTTTTTCAGCTCGAACAAAAAATTTGGCCAGAATTCGTATTTAACAAAGATGGTCAATTGAGGATTTACAATACTTAAAAATTGTTTTGCATTTGCACGAGTATCTAAAGGTAAATAAACAACTACATCTGCTATTGGTGCATTTTTCCTAACCTCGTAACCAGAAGGAGAAAAAAAAGACAAAACAATTTTATAATCGGGATACTTTTGTCTTAAAGCTTCAAACACGGGCAGCCCTTGCTCAAACTCGCCAAGGGATGCACAATGAAACCAGAAGCACTGGTCACCTGGCTTTATTTTATCTTTAAGCGTATTAAAGGTTTGCCGTCGCCCTTTTACGCCAGACTTGATTTTTTCATTAAAAAGAGCCAAAATATTTAGAACAAACTTGGCAATATAAATTCCAAAAGAGTATGCAATCCTCAAAACAAGTAGTTTGTGCTAAAATACACTTCTTTCAATAAATTGCATTGGTAATAGCCGTTACAATTTCGTATTTTAGCTAAAGGCTTTTTTGCCAAATCACAAACGCAATGCAAGTATGAAAAAAATTCAAATGGTTGACCTTCAGAGTCAATATGCACACATAAAAGAAACAGTAGACCCTTCAATTCAAGAAGTTATTGACACTGCCAGCTTTATAAATGGACCAAAGGTTCATCAATTTCAGAAGCATTTAGAAGACTATTTAAATGTTAAGCATGTTATTCCATGTGCCAATGGTACGGATGCTTTGCAAATTGCCATGATGGGTTTGGGATTAGAACAAGGCGACGAGGTGATTACTGCCGACTTTACCTTTGCAGCTACGGTAGAGGTAATTGCCCTTTTAAAACTGACGCCAGTGCTAGTAGATGTGGATCCTGTGACGTTCAATATAGATGTTGAGGCCATTAAAAAAGCTATTACACCAAAAACAAAAGCTATAGTACCTGTCCATCTGTTTGGATTAGCTGCTGATATGGATGAGATTATGGCAATAGCTAAAGAACACAATCTTTACGTTATAGAGGATAACGCTCAAGGCATTGGCGCTAACTACACTCATAAAGATGGATCTAAAACTAAAACAGGTGTTATTGGTCATGTGGCCTCAACATCATTTTTTCCATCAAAAAATTTGGGCTGCTACGGTGATGGTGGTGCTATTTTCACCAATGATGATGAATTGGCCCATACCATAAGAGGTATCGTAAATCATGGAATGTACCAGCGTTACCATCATGATGTTGTGGGTGTTAATTCAAGATTAGATTCCATTCAAGCGGCTGTTTTAGATGCAAAGTTGCCATATCTTGATCGTTATAATGACACCAGGAGAAATGCAGCAAGAAAATATACCAAGGCCTTTAAGGACCATCCACAAATTACAACGCCAAGTGGTCGCACAGTATGTAATGGTATTTGCGATAGTTGTGATTGCCACGTGTTTCATCAGTATACCTTAAAATTAGAAGGTGTAGATAGAGATGCCCTTGTAAGTCATCTCAATGAAAAAGGTATTCCATGTGGCGTATACTATCCAATTCCGCTTCACAAGCAAAAGGCCTATGTAGACGAACGTTATAATGAAAGCGATTTCGAAGTCACTAATCATTTAGTAGACAATGTGATTTCTCTACCTATGCATACGGAACTTGATGATGAGCAAATTGACTACATAACGACCACTTTGTTAAGTTTTATAAATTCCAACGCTTAGATGAAAATACTTGTTACTGGTGGTTTAGGCTATATTGGATCACATACGGTTGTAGAGCTTCAGTCAGAAGGTTTTGAAGTTGTGATTATTGATAATCTTAGCAATGCTTCGGAAAAAGTGCTAGACGGCATAGAGGCCATTACCCATAAAAGACCCATTTTTGAAAAATTAGATTTAAAGTCTAAAGTTGGTGTTACCGATTTTTTTAAACGACATAAGGATATTGCAGGCGTAATTCATTTTGCAGCGTACAAAGCAGTAGGAGAAAGCGTCAATAATCCTTTAATGTACTACGAAAATAATATTAATAGTCTTGTCTATCTGTTGCAAGAAATGGCTCAACTAGACAAAAAGAATTTTATTTTTAGTTCCTCTTGTACGGTTTATGGGCAGGCAGATAAATTGCCAATAACAGAAGATGCTCCGGTTAAACCAGCCGAATCACCCTATGGAAACACCAAGCAAATCGGTGAAGAAATCATAAGGGATACTTGTCGTATAGACAAAGATTTTAAATCTATAGCATTGCGCTATTTTAACCCTATAGGTGCTCATCCCAGTGCGGAAATAGGTGAGTTGCCAATTGGAGTACCACAGAATTTGGTGCCTTACATTACACAGACGGCAATTGGTATTAGAGAACAACTATCCGTTTTTGGAGATGACTATCCAACTCAAGATGGCACTTGTATCCGCGATTATATCCACGTTGTCGATTTGGCCAAGGCTCATGTTGTAGCCTTAAATCGACTTTTAGGAAATAAAAATGAGGCTAACTTTGAGGTGTTTAATTTAGGTACCGGAAAAGGAAGTTCGGTTTTAGAGGCCATTCAAGCCTTTGAAAAAGTATCTGGCGCTAAGTTAAATTATAAAATTGTTGGAAGACGCGAGGGAGATGTTACCGCGGCTTACGCAGAAACTACAAAAGCGAATACAATTTTGGGTTGGAAGACAAAATCCTCTTTAGACGATGCTATGGCTTCGGCATGGCGTTGGGAGCAGAAAATAAGGAAGTAACCTAATTGCTATTATCTACAATTGGTTGAAACCTTCAATTTTATGACTCAATAAAGTGGTAAAAGAGATGCTAATGACCTGTGTTTTTGAAATAGCATGAAGAATTCATCTAATTGTCGATTGATAATTTAATAGAATACTGGACAGAAGTTCTAATTATTCTTAAAACAAGCGGCTTATTTTTAAACATATTTAACTCAATGGGCTGCTTAACAATGATTTAACAGTCATATTTTGTATTTAGTTGTGGGTCTTTGTTGTTTTGTATTCAATGTTAAGGGAATTCAAATGAAATTGATTAGAGTAAAACGACAAACACGTGTGGAGAAACGCTTCTCTCCAAAAATGGGTAAATTATATACTAATGTTACCTACATCAAAAAAGAATTTTTAACTATTCCAGTAAAAACCCTTCATAAGTATCGGGAAACCTATTATGGAGAAATAAAAGACTGTGAAGAATGTCTATTAAGTCGCTAGGCGACCTCTTTTTCTGATTTTTCTTTTTTGTTGAAAAAACTACCGAACAGCAACATAATCATTCCTGTGGTTACTGATAGATCGGCAAAATTGAATATGCCCGTTTTGAAAACGCCACCGAGATCAATAAAGAAAAAATCTGTGACTTGACCATAGATGATGCGGTCAAAGACATTAGCGACACCACCACCAATAATGCAGCAGAAAGCAATTAAGCTAAGTCGGTCTAATTCTTTGGATTTTACAATATAATACACTACATATCCCAAGACTATGACAGGTAAGATAAGTAGGAAAATGAGTTTTAAATAATCTGGCATATCGCTGCCCATTCCTAAAAAGGCACCTTTGTTTTCTACGTATTGCATAATGAAATTATCACCAATAAGGGGCTTAATTTCACCATACTCAAAATTAGCCCGAACCAGAACTTTAGAAATTTGATCTAAGGCAATGTTCATTGCAATCAATACAACTATAAATAGATTTCTTTTCAAGGGAATTTAGGTTAAGCGTTAGAGTTATATTGCGCAGAGGAAGTTTCGGCTTCTCTGTGTATTTTTTTCACTAAGCCTTGGAGTACTTTTCCTGGACCCACTTCGGTAAAATGTGTAGTGCCATCCGCAACCATTTGTTGCACGGATTGCGTCCAGCGAACAGGAGCAGTTAATTGCGCAATGAGATTAGACTTTATCTCATCACTATTTGTAACCGCAGAAGCCGATACATTTTGGTAAATAGGACATAGGGGCTTCAAAAATGTGGTACCTTCTATTGCAGCTGCGAGTTCTTCTTTGGCTGGTTCCATCAATGGCGAGTGAAAGGCACCACCAACTGGTAAGACCAAAGCGCGTCTTGCACCTTCATCCTTTAAGGCTTCGCAAGCTTTATTTACGGCATCCACTTCTCCAGAAATCACCAATTGCCCAGGGCAGTTATAATTGGCGGCAACAACAACCCCTTCAGTAAGCGCACAAATTTTTTCTACAACATCGTCATCAAGGCCTAAAACAGCAGCCATAGTACTTGGTTGAAGCTCACACGCTTTTTGCATGGCTTGGGCACGTTGCGAAACAAGTTTTAAGCCGTCTTCAAAGTTTAAACCACCAGCAGCAACCAAAGCGGAAAACTCTCCTAAGGAATGCCCAGCAACCATATCAGGTTTAAACGCGTCTCCCAAAACTTTGGCTAAGATTACAGAATGTAAGAAAATTGCAGGTTGGGTTACCTTAGTTTGTTTGAGGTCTTCTGCGGACCCTTCAAACATAATATCTGTAATATGAAATCCTAGAATGGAATTAGCTTGTTCAAAAAGTTCTTGAGCCAATGATGAGGTTTCATATAAATCGAGACCCATCCCAGAAAACTGGGCACCTTGACCAGGGAAAATATATGCGTGCATAGTCTTAAATTATGTGCTGCAAAAATAGGAATATTTATCGTCTTTTATAGGTAATGAAAGAAAAGGCATAATCATGATTCTCATCCGCGTCATGAGTTGTACGCTCAACCTCTTTCCAGACCGTTTTGTCAATGTCAGGGAAATAGGTGTCTGCCTCTGGGAAGTCTGCATGCACTCGAGTAATTTCTAGTGTGTCTGCTAAAGGCAATGCTTGTTTATAAATCTCTCCACCACCGATAATAAAAGGTTGAGAATCGGATCGTGAGGCCTCAATAGCATCTTCTAAAGATTTAACAACAGTGACTCCGAAAGGAACTTGGTAGTCTTTCTGTCTTGTAATTACAATATGTGTTCTATTGGGCAACGGTTTGGGAAAGCTTTCAAAGGTTTTGCGGCCCATTATAATATGATGGCCGTTTGTTAAGGATTTAAATCGTTTAAGATCCTCGCTGAGGTGCCAGATTAGATCATTGTTTTTGCCTATGGCATTATTTTCTCCGGCAGCAACTATTATTGTTAGATTAGAGGTCTTTTTTTTTTCGGTAGTACTTTGTTGACTGTCTTGGGTTTCGTTTTGTATTTGGGTCTCTGCAATCTTTCTTTCCTCTTTTACGATGTTTGCCTTGAGCTCATCAATACGTTGCTGTTGCTTATTTACAAGTTTATCTAATTGCACCTTTTCCCATTCTTTACCCATAAATTTATTAGTAATAAAGACATTTATAAAGTGGTACACAAATAAAAACAACCAAGCTAAAATGGCAAATACAAACCAATTTATGCCTAAGATGGTAAAATCTTTACCAATACCTAGAACCGTATTAGCGAGAATTAAGAATATGGCACCAATAAGGAATAGGACAAAATGAATGTATAGGCGTTTTTTTTGTTTAATACGTTTCTGAGCGTATTCTATAAGTTCGAGTTGTTCTTTGTCTATTTTTGTTGTGTGCTTTTTTTTGCCGAACATAGTTACTGTTTTACACTGTAAAGATACCTTTTTTAAACTAAAACGTTATCGTACAAATGTTGTTTTGGGATTTGGGGGTTTTCGAAATCGATTTCGTTGATAATCAGTAAAAAAGACTTTAAAATTTTGTTGAAAAACTACTAAAAAAAGACTTTAAATATTGATTAGTTTACCAAAAAGTAAGGACTATTTTATTAAAATGATAATTCTTTCATTTTAACATCATAAATTTCATGTTATTACTGTGTTGTGTTATAATTTTGGCGCGTAATTAAATCGATTATTATGGCAATTAAAAAACAATACTTAAAAAGCAAGCCAGTTTGTAAAGTGACGTTTACTGTACCAGCTGAGGAAGCAAAAAAAGTAGCGGTTGTTGGAAGCTTTAACGAATGGAACACCAAAAAAGCATTTCAACTAAAAAAACTAAAGAACGGTAACTTTAAAGGTACTGTTGATTTGGAAAAAGACAATTCATATGAATTTAGATATTTAGTTGATGGTACTTATACCAACGACGAGCAAGCAGATGCTTATGCATGGAATGACTATGCTGGTGCTGAAAACTGTGTTCTAAATTTGTAGAAACCACTAAAGCTATTAATCTACGAAGCCTCTTTTATAGAGGCTTTTTTATTGGAAGTAAACAGTCATTAAAAGACTAAACGGAACATCAACAGGTCTACCGTTCTTTGTTCCAGGTGCTTTAAATTTAGGTAGGCGTTGAGCTAAACGTATAGCTTCTATTGCAACGGCCCTATGATTAGCTTTTGCATTCACATTTTTTACCTTGCCTTTCTTTGATATAATAAAATCTAGCTGAAAAGTCGTTGACGCTTTAGTTAGAAAAACACGATCGGCCATTTCGTAGTCAAAGCTTACTTTAATAAAATCTATAATTTTATCCTTGGTACAGGATTCTAGGGCTTTATTGCTTAAGGATTCATCACATCCTCTGTATATTGGATATCTTGAATTTGTTTCAGCTTTTGTTTCTAATTGAATTTTTAAGGGTAATGAATATGGAACGATAACAGGTTCTCCACGCTGTCTGCCCGGTGTAAGTTGAGGAATCAGCTTTGTAACCCTTATGGCTTCTTCTTCCAAAAATTTGGCAGGACCTTTTGCTTCTGCCTGGACTACCTTGCCGTCTACATCGATTTTAAAGGTCACAAAAACTCTAACCTTGCCAGGCTCTATATCCGAACCTTCAGGAATTACGGAATTAAAATTGTCTGCAAAAAGTTGGGATATTTTTTCAGACATACATTTTTTCTTATTGGCATTGCCCTTTTTTTGCTCGCAACCTTTGTAAACGGGTACATTTTCTATTATTTCAAAATCCTGCTTAAGCCGTTTACTTTTGGCTTCATCGGCTTTTGCAATAGAATCTAAATAGGCTTTGCTCACTGTGTGATTCTGGCTAATGACTAACCAACACAAACATGAAAAAGTAAAAGTTAAAAGATATTTCATAGGCTTACACCGCCACTGCGCCCTTAATATGAGGATGCGGGTTGTAATCTACGAGTGTAAAGTCTTCAAATGTGAACTCAAAGATGTCTTTAACTTCAGGGTTTAATAACATTTTGGGTAAGGGTCTTATATCCCTTGACATTTGCAGCTCCAATTGCTCTAGATGATTGCTGTATATATGAGCATCTCCAAAAGTATGGATAAACTCTCCAGGCTCATAGCCACAAACCTGTGCCATCATCAAGGTTAAAAGTGAATAGGAGGCGATATTAAATGGAACGCCAAGAAAAATATCAGCGCTACGTTGATACAACTGACACGACAATTTTCCATCCGCTACATAAAATTGAAAAAAAGCATGACACGGCGGAAGTGCCGCTTTACCCTCTGCTACATTTTGGGCAAATGATTTTGATGTATCTGGCAAAACAGACGGGTTCCAAGCAGAAACCAACATTCTTCTACTGTTGGGATTGGTTTTTAAAGTGTCTATAACTTGTTTGATCTGGTCGATGTCTTCACTATTCCAATTACGCCATTGATGACCATAAACAGGACCAAGGTCTCCATTATCATCGGCCCACTCATTCCAGATTCTTACACCATTATCAGTAAGGTATTTTATGTTGGTATCGCCATGCAAGAACCACAAAAGTTCATAAATGATAGACTTAAGGTGCAATTTTTTTGTTGTAACCATAGGGAAGCCTTCACTTAAATCAAAACGCATTTGATAGCCAAAAACACTCTTTGTTCCGGTTCCAGTTCTATCGCCTTTTTCGTTGCCATGCTCAAGGACGTACTTAACTAAATCGTGATACTGTTTCATATATTATTGCCTTAATAAAGGAATATTTGAGATTATAAATCTAAATTCTAATAGTTGTTTGGTTGTACTGTTTACAACGCACCAACAGCGAAAATAAATAAAATGATAAACAGCAAATAGTTTAGGTGCCTTTCAAATATTAAAAGTTATTAACCAAATGCCGAAATTGATTGTACTGTTAATGATATGTAGTACCAGCTAAGGTTTCAAAGGATTAACCAATTATCATTCCTGCTATGGTCGCAGAAAGAAGGGAAGCCAGTGTTCCGCCAATTAAGGCACGAAGTCCAAACTCTGATAGTGTTTTACGTTGTCCAGGAGCCAAGGAGCCAATACCTCCAATTTGAATGCCAATTGAGGCAAAATTGGCAAATCCGCAAAGCATATATGTTGCCATGATAATGGATTTTTGGTATTTAAGATGCATGGGGTTGGTAAGATTCTTTAGCTCTGACAATTGAATATAACCAACAAATTCGCTTGCGGCGAGTTTTATACCTATGAGTTGTCCCATAAGTGTCATGTCTTCCTTGGCAACACCTATGAGCCACATTAATGGCGCAAACAAATAACCAAGAATGAGTTCTAAAGAAAATGATTCATAACTTGTGTTTGCGGCAATCCAAGGATTAAGTGTGGTAATGTCACCGACCCATCCCAAAATGCCGTTAATCATAGCGATAAACGCCAAAAACACAAGGAGCATGGCACCAACATTTACAGCTAATTTAAGACCTTCGGTAGTTCCGTTGGCGATGGCATCTAAAATGTTGGATCCTATAACGTCTTGGCTTACTTCTACATCTTCATTTATTGGAGCCTGTTGAGGATATAAAATTTTTGAAATAACTATAGCTCCAGGAGCCGCCATAACAGAAGCTGTTAAAAGATGTTTCGCATAAAAAACCCTTAAGGCCTCATCTTCACCTCCTAAAAAACCAATGTAAGCTGCCAAAACACCTCCAGCAACAGTGGCCATGCCGCCAATCATTACTAAGAGGATTTCTGATTTAGTCATTTTTTCTAAATAGGCCTTTATCATCAAGGGGGATTCGGTCTGTCCGAGGAAAATATTACCTGCTACACTAAGGCTTTCTGCTCCAGATATTTTCAAAAGTTTAGTAAGTAACCAAGCCATACCTTTAACCACCTTTTGTATAATGCCTAAATAAAATAACACCGAGGTCAATGCTGAGAAGAATATTATGGTTGGCAATATGGAAACGGCAAATGTTAACAAGGCATCAGCGATTTCATTGGTGCTAAACGCTGCGAATAAAAACTTGGTGCCAGCCATGGTAAAATCAAGAATACTGACAAACCCTTTCCCGACCGTTTCAAAAATGGTTTGGATGAAAGGGACTTTCAATACACCAATAGCCAGAAGCAACTGGGCGGCGAGACCAAAGCCTACAGTGCGCCAATTAATGGCCTTTCGATTCTTGCTCAATAAAATTGCAAGGAGTAGCAGTACAATCATCCCTAAGGCGCCTCGGCTAAGACTTTTCAAAGAAAATCCTTGGCTCGGAATTATAGAGTTCTCTATAGAGACAACAGTTTTGTAAGGTTTGAATTTATATGTTACGCCAGATTCTTTAAAGACAAGTGACGAATCGGTTAGCTCCGTAATTCTGTAGTGTCTTATGGTATCTTGCGGTTTGGTGTAATAAAAAAGCAAAATATTATTTTGGGAGAGGTAATCTCCCGAAGCTCTTAAATTGTTCTTTGCTTTTAGTGTATATGAAAATTTTCCTTGGCTAAGGGTTAGCGTGTCGGCTTCTGAAATATCAAAAAGCGCTTGATTATTGCTATTTTCAATGGCCTCAAACTGCCAAGTCTGTTCTAGATTTTGAGCTAAAACCGCACTAAGCCCTAATAAAAATGCAATAATAGTCTTAAAAGCTGTTGTCATACCGCTTTGTCTCGGTTAGCGCTTGGATATTTCATCCCTAATTTTAGCCGCTTTTTCGTAGTCTTCATTTGCCACGGCTTCGTCGAGCAACTTATGAAGTTCATCCAATGATTTATCCTTATAGCTTTCTTGCTCAACAGCAGCAGATTCTATTTCCTCAGCAATAAGGTCGTCTACCAAAATGCTGTCTTGTTCTTCCTCTTCTTTTTTCGGGTTGACCTTTAGGTAAATTCCAGCTTTGTCCAGGATATTTTTATAGGTAAATATTGGTGCCTGAAACCTTAAAGCGAGTGCAATAGCATCACTGGTTCTAGCGTCAATGATTTCCTCAATTTTATCACGTTCACAAATTAAGCTAGAATAAAATACGCCATCCACCAGTTTGTGTATGATCACTTGCTTCACGACAATGTCAAAACGATCAGCAAAGTTTTTAAACAAGTCGTGCGTAAGTGGTCTTGGTGGTCGTATTTCTTTTTCTAAGGCTATGGCAATGGACTGTGCTTCAAAAGCACCAATCACTATTGGAAGTTTCCTGTCGCCATCAACCTCGTTAAGAATGAGGGCATAAGCTCCGTTTTGCGTTTGGCTGTAAGAAATTCCCTTTATGTTTAATCGAACTAAACTCATAATTATAGACACAAAGAACTGTTTAAATTTGGACTTTACCAACTGCTAAGCGCAGATTTGGATATTTTCCCAATAGTTTCGATAAGTGGTTAGACTAAATCTGGGAAATCGAAATTTAAACAGTCCTTTATCTATTAAAGGTAATAAAATTATGCGTTTTGTGCCTTGAATGCTTTTAATTTTTCGGTAAGCTCCGGAACCACTTCAAAAGCATCGCCCACAATACCATAATCTGCAGCTTTAAAGAATGGTGCCTCAGGGTCTGTGTTTATAACAACCTTAACTTTTGATGCGTTAATCCCTGCTAAATGCTGAATTGCTCCAGAAATACCAATAGCAATATAAAGGTTTGAAGCTACGGGTTTACCTGTTTGGCCAACATGTTCGCTATGAGGTCTCCAGCCTAAGTCAGATACTGGTTTTGAGCAGGCCGTTGCAGCACCTAAAACTTCGGCTAAATTTTCAACTAGAGCCCAGTTTTCCGGTCCTTTAAGCCCTCTTCCGCCAGAAACCACTACTTCAGCGTCTGCAATAGTTACTTTATCTGTAGCCTTGTCTACTGATGCTACTTCAACACCACTTTCTGGAATTTCCGCTGAAAAGTCTTCCACGTTAGCGGTGCCACCTGTTTCTGCTAATCCGAATGAATTTTTAGAGAGCCCTATTATTTTCTTTTCTGTTGTTATCTCGGTATTAGCAAAGGCTTTGTTGGTAAAAGCTGTGCGTTTTACCGTAAACGGAGAAAGATTTGAAGGCTTATCTATTACATTAGAAACATAACCTGCTTCTAGACCCACGGCCAAAATTGGCGCAAGGTACTTGCTATCAGCGCTCGATGATATTACGATTACGGAGGCATCTTCTTGCTTCGTCGCGGCTTCAATGGCTGCTGCATACTTTTTGGCATTGAACGTCTCTAAAGCGGGATTGGCTATGTTAAGAACTTTGGATGCACCATAGTTTCCCAAACTCTCTGGAGCATTGGCATTGATAGCTAAGGCAGTAACCTCAGTGCCCATTTTATCTGCAATGGCCTTGGCATAGGACACCACTTCAAAAGCCGTCTTTTTAAACTTTCCTTTTTCTGATTCTGTATAGACTAAAACTGACATGTTATTCTAATTTTTTCTCCTGATATTACATCAGGCTCTCATTAATGATTTTTTAAACTTACACGCGATTTGAGCGAATTCTAACAAGTTGCATGCCTGCTAAATTACCTTAGCTTCGTTATGTAGTAGATTTACTAACTCGTCAATGTTGTCAGCATCCACTAGTTTAACAGCACCTTTAGGTGCAGGTTTTTCATAACTCACTGATGAGGTTTTGGCATCTGCTGCAACAGGCTCTAATACATTCAATGGCTTTTTACGGGCCATCATTATGCCTCTCATGTTAGGTATTTTCAAGTCGCTTTCTTCCACCAATCCTTTTTGACCACCAATTACAAGAGGTAGTGAGGTGTTTACGGTTTCTTTTCCGCCATCAATTTCACGCACGGCTACTGCTTTGTCGCCATCAATTTCAAGGCTAATACAATTGGTTACAAAGTTGGCGCCTGTTAAGGTAGCCAACATACCTGGGACCATTGCGCCGTTGTAATCTATTGATTCCCGTCCTGCAATGATTAAATCGTAATTTCCATCTTCAACTACTTTGGCAAGTTGTTTGGCTACTATGAAGCCATCTGTAGCTTCTGTATTTACTCGAATAGCAGCATCCGCTCCAATAGCTAGGGCTTTTCTCAGAGTAGGTTCTGTTTCGGGACCACCAACATTTACTACATCAACGCTTGCACCTTGTTTTTCCTTGAACCACATGGCACGTGTAAGACCAAACTCATCGTTGGGATTTATAACGTATTGCACGCCATTAGTATCAAACTTGGTGTCTCCATCTGTAAAATTGATTTTAGATGTCGTGTCTGGAACATGACTTATACAGACTAATATTTTCATATAATTACGTTTTTATTTTGCGTTGACGAAGATACTTATAAATTTTCAAAAATACTATGCATGCATAATAAAATTTTGTAAAAATTCAGTTCTTTTTTACAATAGGTTAATTTTTTTGAATTTTATGTAATTCTTTAACACAAGCCTTAGAATTCCAGTCATTTTTGAGTAACAATGAGAGAGATAAATTTAAGTAAAGGCCTTAACCTTGGCAACACTTTCAATTTTGACATATTATTACACATTTAACTCATGCTAATTTAGTTGCAATTATTATTTTTGCTATTCGATTTAAAACAAGAGCATGAAGACAATTCAATTCAGGGAAGCCGTTTGTGAAGCCATGAGCGAGGAAATGCGACGGGACGAAAGCGTTTATCTTATGGGAGAAGAAGTTGCCGAATACAATGGCGCTTATAAAGCATCCAAAGGAATGTTAGATGAATTTGGTCCTAAGCGGGTCATTGATACGCCAATTGCAGAATTAGGTTTTGCGGGAATTGCTATCGGCTCAACTATGACCGGTAATAGACCCATAGTGGAATACATGACCTTTAATTTCTCACTGGTTGGGATTGATCAGATTATAAATAATGCTGCTAAAATTAGACAAATGTCTGGTGGCCAGTTTAAGTGCCCAATTGTATTTAGAGGGCCTACAGCTTCGGCAGGTCAATTAGCAGCTACCCATTCCCAGGCTTTTGAAAGTTGGTTTGCCAACACGCCTGGTCTAAAGGTTATTGTACCTTCTAATCCCTATGACGCTAAAGGGCTATTAAAATCTGCTATTAGAGACGACGATCCTGTAATTTTCATGGAAAGTGAACAAATGTATGGCGATAAAGGAGAGGTCCCTGAAGGTGAATATACCATTCCTATCGGAGTTGCAGATATTAAGCGTGAAGGAACAGATGTAACAATAGTGTCCTTTGGAAAAATTATAAAGGAAGCCTATAAAGCAGCTGACGAGCTGGAAAAGGAAGGTATTTCTTGTGAAATTATAGACTTAAGGACGGTAAGGCCAATGGATAGAAAGGCCATTATTACCTCTGTTAAAAAAACAAATAGGCTGGTAGTCCTTGAAGAAGCTTGGCCCTTTGGTAACGTTGCCACGGAAATTACATATTTGGTCCAATCTGAAGCTTTTGATTATCTAGATGCTCCTGTAGTAAAATTGAATACGGCAGATACACCTGCACCTTACTCGCCAGTTTTGTTGGAAGAGTGGTTGCCTAATAGCAATGACGTTATAAAGGCCGTTAAAAAAGTAATGTACAAATAAATATTTCCCAATATTTTACGTTTAATAGACTTCATTGGTAGCTATTGAGTTTTATTTCCATGGATACTGATGAAGTTTATATTTTTATATGAGATTAAAACTATTCTTTTCTCTTTTTCTTCTACCTCTATACGTCCTTATTGCCCAAACTAAGGTTAGTGGCTATGTCTTTGATGAAAATGATGAACCTGTGGCTTATGCCAACGTTTTATTTAAAGGGTCAACAGAAGGCACTACAACAGATGAGAATGGAAGGTTTTATTTAGAATCTGATGAACGCTGGCAGACTTTAATCGTATCCTTTATAGGGTTTGAAACGCTGGAAATTCCTTTAGTTAAAAGTGTAAGTTACAATTTAAGGTTTGTGCTTAAGGAGCAAGCCGCCTCTCTAGATGAAGTTGTTATTGTTACTGGTAAGCAGTCAAAAAAGGCTTCGGAAAATCCTGCTATAAGAATCCTCAAAAAAATTTGGGAGCGAAAACGTCAAAATGGTCTCAGTCAATTTAATCAATACGAATATGACCAATACGAAAAAGTAGAATTCGATTTAAATACTATTGATAGTGCTTTAATAAAGAGTAAATTATTTAAGGGAATGGAATTTGTTTTTGAGGAGGTTGATACCTCAAGCATAACAGGTAAAACCTACCTGCCAATTTTCTTAAATGAATCCGTAAAACGAATCTCTGGTGATAACCTTATCAATAAAGAGCGGGTTGATTTGGTGGGCAATAAAAATTCTGGTTTTAGCAACAACCAAGTTATCATAGACTTTATTGACGATTTATATTCAGATTATAATGTTTATGACAATTACCTAAAGTTCTTTGATAAGAGTTTTGTGAGTCCAATAGGCCGTACAGGGATACAGTCTTATAATTATGTGCTTTCAGATAGTGCCTACATTGATAACAAATGGTGTTATAACATCATTTATTACCCGAGGAGAAAAAATGAATTGACCTTTAAGGGTGATTTTTGGGTCAATGATTCAACCTACGCCATTAAGGAGATAAATATGCAGGCCTCAAAAAGCGCCAATATCAATTGGGTTAAGGAAATCTATATTGAGCAAGAGTTCGAGGTGTTGAATGATTCGGTATTCTTAATTAAACGCGATTATTTCCTATCGGATTTTGCCCTTAATAAAAAAGAAGCATCCCGAGGGATTTACGGAAAGCGAACAACCTTGTATGACAATTATAAGTTTAATGAGCAAAAAGATGCTAAGTATTACGACAAGGTTGTGTATAACTATGATGCTGATGTGTATAATAGAGATAAGGCGTTTTGGGAGCAAAATCGACTTGAGGCCTTAAACAAGGACGAGAAAGGTATCTACACCATGTTAGATACCCTAAAAACTGTAAAGAAATTCAAGAGATTGTACAATTTGGGCAGCATATTGGCTTCTGGTTATGTGGAATTTCCAAGTATAAACTTTGATTATGGTCCTATCTTTTCCACATTCGGTTATAACGAAGTAGAAGGACTTCGCCTCAGAGCAGGTGGCCGAACCTACTTTGGTCCCAATGATCTATGGCGACTAGAAGGCTTTCTGGCCTATGGCTTTGGGGATAACAAATTTAAACATGGTATTTCAGGGAAATGGCTTTTAGATAAGAGGAGTCGATTCATTGTCTTTGGAGGTCATCGTAGAGATATAGAGCAAATAGGTGCGAGTCTAACAAGTTCTACAGACGTGTTGGGAAGAAGTTTGGCCTCCAACGCTGTGTTTACGGCTGGCGCTAATGATAAATTATCTAATATAAACCTCACTAATTTTGGGGTCGCGATTGAACCTCTGCGTAATTTAGAATTACGCTGGGATGGTAGTTTTAGAAGAATTAGTAGTGCCTCTCCAACCTTTAGCCTAGACTTTAATGAACCAAGCTCACCTACTGGCGTTTCCTCAGAAGTGTACCAATTTGAAAGTCGGTTTTCCTTAGGCTATTTCCCCAAGCGTCAAATGACAGGTTTTGGTGTAGAGCGCCGAGAAAAGAATGACAATTTTGCGCGCCTTTTTGCGCAAGTCACTAAAGGTGAAAGGGACTGGTTTAATAGTGATTTTGATTATACCAAATTACAGTTTTCCTATATTCAGCCGTGGCAGATTGGCGGTTTTGGCAGACTTACCAGTTCAATAGAATTAGGAAAGACTTTCGGTGAGGTACCTTTGGCATTGCTTAGTGTAGTTCCTGGAAACCAAACCTATTTCTCAATATATAATACATTTCCGCAGTTAGATTTTTATGAGTTTGTAACCGATACCTATACCTCTATGCATTTAGAGCATAATTTTAATGGTAGAATTTTCTCAAGAATTCCTTTTTTGAAAAAATATAATTTGCGGGCCATCGTAGCTTTAAGAGGGGTTTGGGGTGAATTATCTGACGAAAATATTGCCTTAAATACAACTGGTAACCCTGTCGAGTTTCCTTTAATAGCTCCAGATTCCAGGGTGTACTATGAATATAGTTTCGGAATCGCTAATATTTTTAAGGTACTGCGCATCGATTTTAATTTTAGAGGGAATTACCTTGACAATCCAGATGCACGACGTTTTGGTATCACCGGAAGCTTCGGTTTTTACTTTTAAGCCACCAAGTCTATCTTAATTTATATCTTCGCAGCATTAAATCTTACGTAATGGTAGACAAAGATATTTTATCCTTTGACGTGTTAATTGAAATACCCAAAGGAAGTCGAAATAAATACGAATACGACTTTAAATTAAAAAAAATTCGTTTTGATCGCATGTTGTTTTCGTCCATGATGTATCCTGGAGATTATGGTTTTATTCCAGAAACCTTGGCTCTGGATTCAGATCCGTTAGATGTTTTGGTATTGGGCCACGAACCAACATTTCCTATGTGTGTTATGGAGGTTAAACCCATTGGAGTTTTTCATATGGCCGATGAAAAGGGGCCAGATGAAAAAATTGTATGCGTGCCAGTGTCCGATCCAATTTGGAGCTTAAAGGAGGATATTGCCGACTTAAACCCACATAGATTGGATGAGATTACCCACTTTTTTCAGGTATATAAAGATTTAGAAAAGAAGAAAGTTGATGTAGGTGGTTGGGGCAACGCAGATGAAGCGAAGGCTATAGTAAAGCAAAGTTTAAAGCGCTACCAAGATAGTGACCATAGCACTAAAGGCAATTTCATGATTTAAATGGCCTTATACCGCTGAAAAAATAAAGGGAAACATACATTTTAAGCACGATAAAAAAGGGTTTTTCTATTACCGTTCAATTCACTACTTTTGCCCAGCTAAATTGTAAAACAAACTAAATACACTTATATGGAATCTAACGTGATCTTTTTCCCAATGGCACTAGCAATCGTAGGATTGTTGTTTATGTTCGTTAAAATGTCTTGGGTAAAAAAGCAACCTGCAGGCGATGACAAAATGCAGAGCATTTCTAAATCAATTAAAGAAGGAGCTTTAGCTTTTCTGGCGGCAGAATACAGGTTACTTGTAATTTTCGTAATTATGGCCTCTATATGTTTGGCTGCAGTGGCATTTTTAGTAGATACAACACCATACATTATTATAGTGGCCTTTATTTTCGGAGCTGTCTTTTCCGGATTAGCAGGAAATATTGGTATGCGCATAGCAACCGATGCCAATGCAAGGACTGCCGAAGCTGCTAAAACAAGTCTGCCCCAAGCATTAAAAGTGTCTTTTGGCGGCGGAACGGTTATGGGACTTGGCGTAGCGGGACTTGCCGTATTAGGTCTGAGCTTATTCTTTTTCCTCTTTCTCAAAATGTTTGTCACAGGAGAAGGTGCTTTTTATGATGAAATGACTATTGCTCTTGAAGCCTTAGCAGGATTTTCCTTAGGTGCTGAGTGTATTGCTTTATTTGCAAGAGTTGGAGGCGGAATCTATACAAAAGCTGCTGACGTAGGAGCTGATTTAGTTGGTAAGGTAGAAGCGGGAATTCCAGAGGATGATCCAAGAAACCCTGCTACAATTGCTGATAATGTTGGCGATAATGTTGGAGATGTTGCCGGTATGGGTGCCGATTTATTCGGTTCTTATGTAGCTACGGTTTTAGCGGCTATGGTCTTGGGTAATTATGTGATAAGAGATATGTCTGCAGATGCACCATTCAGCGATGCCTTTAATAATATGGGTCCTATCTTACTTCCATTGGTAATTGCTGGCGTTGGTGTTATAGCATCGATTATAGGAACTTTTTTAGTGCGTATCTCTAGCAATGATGCAAAAGAATCCGTAGTTCAAGGCGCTTTAGATAGAGGTAACTGGTTTTCTATAGGCATTACTTGGGTGGCTTCATGGTTTTTAATCCGCTGGATGTTACCAATGACCATGGAAATGAATTTCTTTGGAGAAGGTATTAAGGAGATTCCTTCAAGGCATGTGTTTTATGCCGCTACTATCGGCTTAGCCGTAGGTGCATTGATATCTATGGTTACCGCGTACTATACAAGTTTAGGTAAAAAACCGGTTTTAAAAATTGTAAAAAATTCATCAACTGGTGCTGCTACAAATATTATATCTGGATTGGCTGTTGGAATGAAATCTACTTTCCTATCCGTAATTCTCTTTGCTGTAGCTATTTGGAGTGGTTATGTACTAGCTGGATTCTACGGTGTGGCTTTAGCGGCATCGGCAATGATGGCAACGACAGCTATGCAATTGGCCATTGATGCTTTTGGACCAATAGCTGATAATGCAGGTGGTGTTGCCGAAATGAGTGAATTGGAGCCTCATGTTCGTGAGCGTACCGATATTTTGGATTCAGTAGGGAACACAACGGCCGCTGTGGGTAAAGGATTCGCTATTGCCTCAGCAGCTTTAACGGCATTAGCGCTGTTCGCGGCTTACGTAACATTTACTGGGATAGATGGAATCAACATCTTTAAAGCTCCTGTCTTGGCGGCTCTGTTTATAGGTGGTATGATTCCTGTAATCTTCTCGGCCTTGACTATGGAATCTGTTGGTAAAGCAGCAGGACAGATGGTTGAGGAAGTTAGAAGACAGTTTAGGGAAATACCAGGAATAATGGAAGGAACGGGTACTCCAGAGTATGGTAAATGTGTTGATATTTCAACAAAAGCTGCGTTAAAGGAAATGGTCGTTCCGGGTCTTTTAACAATTGTAACGCCTGTTGTTATGGGAATTGGTACATCGATAGTAAATGACGATTTCTTACTCGGTGCAGAAGTACTTGGTGGTTATATGGCTGGTGTTTGTGTGAGTGGTGTCATGTGGGCCATATTCCAAAATAATGCTGGTGGTGCTTGGGACAACGCTAAAAAATCATTTGAAGCTGGTGTTGAAATCAATGGAGAAACCTATTACAAACATAAAGAAGACAATCCATCACCTCCACACCAAGCAGCGGTAACTGGTGATACGGTTGGTGACCCATTTAAGGACACGTCAGGACCTTCTATGAATATCCTTATTAAATTGACCTGTTTAGTAGGTCTGGTAATTGCTCCAATTTTGGGAGGACATTCTGAGACAGGTTTGGCAACTAATGATGAAAAAGAGGTTAAGATTGAAATGTCCGTTGATTCTGATGATTTGGCTAAAGCTACCGTGGAGTTTACATCTATAAAAAATGGTGAAGAAGTTTTAGAAACTGTAACTTTCAATGGAACAGAAGATGAAGTCAAAAAAGATTTGGAGAAATTTGAAGCTGAGGTAGAGGAAAAATCAAGAACAAACCAAACGGTTATTAAGAAAGTTGAAATAACTAAGAATTAATAATCGTCTAAATAAAAGGATTAAACCACGCTCAACGGCGTGGTTTTTTTATTTTTACTTTCAATTGAACGAAAGTCGTTTTCCTATGTTGCGAAAAGACCCACTACAAATTATCCCATTTTCAACTTATGGAACATCTACCCATCTGTATCTCAAAGGTAGAGCTCTAGAAGATGAAGATATAGACCTTAATGATAAAAATTGGTGGAATTTGGTGGTTAATTCATGGAAACGTTTTGAGACCGATGAAATTAGGGGAACACCGCTAAACATAACCATCGGAGAGAGCAACACTGTTCCGTGCAAAACAGATAAGGAAGGGTATTATTTATTGGATAAATCTATTAAAAATTTGGCTTTGCCCATCGATAATGAGGGCTGGTTTCATTATGAAGTGGGTTTTGATACTGGTACTATAAAGCGGGAAATTCAGCAAAACAATAAATTTAAGGGTCAAATGCTTATTCCTTCTCAAAATGCAGTTTTTGGAGTTATAAGTGATATTGATGATACCATTTTACAAACTGGCGTGGCTTCGCCATTAAAATGGCGTGTAGCGGTAAATACATTTTTAAAAACACCTCAAAAACGGAAGCCTTTGGAGGGGTCTTCAGAGTTTTATGCTGCCTTGCATCAGGGTAAGACCTTAACTGAGGTGAATCCTATCTTTTACGTGAGTAACAGCCCTTGGAATCTATATCGGTATTTAGATGTTTTTTTAAGCCAGAATGATTTTCCTAAGGGACCTGTTCTGCTTCGGGATTTTAGAACTCCTTTCGATAAAACCCCTAAAACCGAATTGACGCACAAGTACCATGAAATATATAATATCTTAAAAACCTACCCTAATTTAAATTTCATTCTCATTGGAGACTGTGGTGAAAAGGATGCGTATATCTATCGAGACGTGGTAAGGCAATTTCCTAATAGAATAGAGGCTATTTATCTAAGAGCTGTTGAGCATTCTAAGAAAATGAACAGAATTGCAAATCTTTTTTCTGATTACAGGGAAGTGCCAGTTCAAATTGTAGAAAAAAGTGAGGAGGCCTTCGCTCATGCTAAAAAGCACGGATTTATCCCTTAAAATAAACCGTGGATTTCCGCGTCAATTTTATTGATTATACCACCTAGATCTTCAGGGTTGTCAACAAAGTCTAGTTTGTCTACATCAATAATTAAAAGATTGCCCTTGTCATAACCGTGTATCCAAGCCTCATAACGTTCATTAAGACGACTTAGATAATCAATACTAATAGAGTTTTCGTAATCGCGTCCTCGTTTGTGGATTTGGGAAACCAAATTAGGAATAGTGCTTCGTAAATAAATAAGTAAATCTGGACCTTTTACAAAGGATTCCATGAGTTCAAATAAAGACGAGTAATTTTCAAAATCGCGATTGGTCATAAGGCCCATGGCATGAAGGTTAGGTGCAAAAATATGCGCATCTTCATAAATGGTGCGATCTTGAATGATGTCTCTACCGCTATTTCTAATCTGTTTGATTTGTCTGAAACGACTATTTAAAAAATAGACCTGCAAATTAAAACTCCACCGTTCCATCTGATTGTAAAAATCGTCTAGGTATGGATTGTCAACGACATCTTCTAGCTGGGCTTCCCACTTGTAATGTTTGGCCAATAATTTAGTCAATGTTGTTTTACCAGCACCGATATTTCCGGCCACAGCAATATGCATAATCTATTCTAATTTTAGTTGATAGCGACTGAGCATTCCGTCGTTGTAAATATACAAGGTTTCATTTGTTACCAAAAACTGATTTATTAACAAAT
This sequence comes from uncultured Flavobacteriaceae bacterium, assembly GCA_964524415.1. GTDB lineage: Bacteria > Bacteroidota > Bacteroidia > Flavobacteriales > Flavobacteriaceae > Winogradskyella. The sequence continues at coordinate 431 of CAZGDG010000013.1, read as the reverse complement.
TAGGGTGCTCAATTGGCATGATCTCAGAGGTGTTTTTTGGAAGAATATAAAGTTTATTCTCTTTCTTAAGAATTAAATAAGCCTTACTAAAAGCCATTTTTTCAAAACCTGGGTTAATGTGTTTTTCTACTAAGCTTCCGAAATAATTGTATATGTATAGATACTTTTCGGTTAGCATGTAACAATAATTGTAGTCACTTTTCAAATCTAAAATCTGGGATTGTATGGGTACTGTTTTTAGGCGAATTTTATTAGTAATGTAATCGTATAGCTCTAGCTGTTGTAAATCTTGATTGAAAATCCACAGGGTATTATCAAATCCGGTTGAGATAAATGATACATTTTTATAAGGCAATATGGTGTTGAAGTCAATTTTAAAGATTTCGGCTAGTCGATTATCTAGTATGATAGCCGTATTAAAATCTTCATAG
>CAZGDG010000012.1:7327-44342 GCA_964524415.1 uncultured Flavobacteriaceae bacterium | reverse complement strand
CAGCGAATTTTTGATTAGTACAATTAGGCTAATAACAAAAAACCTTATAGGCTACAGACCCTTCAAGGTGGTTACATCTCGTTGACCATAGATAATGGAGCATTAGTTATCACTGACGAAAATGCAGATAGGTCAGTTATTACCAAGGAAGACCTAAAGGCTTCCAACGGTATAATGCATGGTATAGATACAATTTTAAGACCAGTGAACGTTCAATAAAATTTTAAGGACAAAAAATCTGGCAAAGAATTATGTTGGCAGTTCAGTAAAATACAAATAGATGTAATCTACGGTTCAATAATCAACTTTTGACCGATACGTAATGTCGCATTGCGTCTAATGGAATTACTTTGGCAAATAGAAGCAACCGTAACATTGTTCCGTTTTGAAATTCTAGAAAGCGTATCGCCGCGTTTTACAATATAAATTTTTCGTTGTGCTTCCACAGCGGCTATTGCTTCCTCCTTTGTAGTATATACTGCCAATTTACTCTGTCTTCTGGCACTGTGATAAGCTGGTTTCGTCCATTTTTTTGTGACCCAAATTTCCTGGGACCGTACGGTATTGGATTCAGAAAAATCGAACAGATATTCTGGATGGATGTAATGTCCGTTAAAACTTGTAACCAAATGTAAATGACTACCAAAAGAGCGACCAGTATTACCACCTTTTCCTATATATTGTCCTTTTGCTACGGTATCGTTTACCTTTACTCCAATTTTAGATAAATGAGCATAAGTTGTCTCTAGGCCATTAAAATGCCTCACCACAACAGCTCTACCATGTCCACCGTTATATTGCGCAAATCTAACAACACCGCCTAATATAGCAAATACGGAATCTCCAGTAACTAGGTCTATATCTATGCCCTTATGCGGTCTACCTCTTCGCCAACCGTACCTGGATGTTATTACTTTTTCACGATTCACGGGCGAATGAAACGTAGAATCTTTAAAATTAATTTGGAACGGAAAAGAAGTACCAGTATCGTCTTTATATGGGTTGTAAACAGTTGTATCCCAGTACTTGGCTTTGATATCTATGGCTTCTTTGCTTTTTGTACTTGAAACTAAGGGAATTTCTATTTCCTGAGGCGTTATGTTTGGTTTTAAAATAGTCGAGGGGACCATAATTTTGATAGGCTCCGCCGCTTCATCCGACTGTGCAAACGAATTGATTATCCCTATAAATAAAGCCCCTACAAAGAGGATGTATTTCATATGTGCTATTAATCTAAACATGAAATCAACGCGAAATTAAATCAAATATTATTTTACACAAATCACTTTAACAACATCACAAGAATTAAAAAACAAACTTGAAACCAGAGTTTGCTAGGTTATCAGAAAAATATTATCTAATTTTAACATAACCTTATCAGCAGACATTACCTAAATTTTTGTTATCCCTAATTTACCACCTATGTCAATAGCTCAGTTTAGCTTTATTCAGCCCTATCCTATCTATTGTTTATGTAATGTGCCTATTAATTTTGATATGAAAAGTTAGATGGAATTAAGTGTATCTAGAGTCCAAGATGAGATTACTGAAGAAGACCTTTCCTATGTTCTAAAAAATCCATGGAAATTTTCAATTTATGAATGGAAGCTTTACAACATTCACAATGAAAAAACGGCATTTGACACTTTGATGGAGCAGTTTAAATTATCTCAAAAGGGCGGATTTAGTAAAGTATTTAGGACGCCTGATAATTTACCCTTACTTATACTCATGGCAGTTAAAATTAGTGAAACGGCATTACACTGCTATTTAGTGGCAAGTAAGCATATGGAAGAGAATAACCAAGCTTTAAAGGTAACTTTTGAAATGCGTCAAATTTTAGAAGAGCAATCTTGTAATTATAAGGGCTGCAAGCTTGTGGTGTATTCTCAATCTAGGGAGACAGAGAAACAAATGTCTTGGCTACGTTTTATTGGCTTAAAATATAAGCCAGAAGGCAATTTGGGTGATGCCAAATATTTTGAATATGAATCAAGGGAAAACGTCTGAAAATTTAGATTAGCTATTTTAATTTAATAGTAGTATTTGTAACCAAAAATAAATCAATTAATAATTAATTTTAACTTAAAACACACTAATTATGGGAGGAGGAAAACCAGGTAACACAGTCATTACATTAACTGTTGATACAGAAAACATTCAACAAAACGAACAAAGCATTAAGGACAATGTTGTTTTTTCGGATAATCAAAGTGACCCAGCTGAAAACCCAGGGCATCCAGAAACTTATGTATCTACGGTTATCAAGGGTTCAACATGTACTTGGCAAGGGGCTGCTAAAAATAAAAGAGATAAAGTAAATATTACCTTAGTAGCAAAAAAGCCTGTAGGAGGTGGCGCAGATATTTTAGAAGAAATTACTTTAGGAGATCCAATAAATGACCCCAAAGTAATAGCAACTGTAAAAAACGCGGATATTAACGGTCCTGAGTCTTACAACGTCAGTTTCATAATAAATGATAATAAGAATCAGGTTTATACAGTAGATCCAAAACTTCAAATCAGAAAAAGCTAGTAATTTATATATTTATCTAAAACAACAGATGAATTTTACTTTTAGTAAAACTATTGTCAAAAAGCATGCAATGGCTATTGCGTGCTTTTCTTTTTCAATGATATGGCCGTATATATGGGCTCAAGATTATGGATACAGTATCTACAAATGGGAAAATCAGGAAACTGTTGATGAACTTAAGGCCCAATACAATACTGGTTTCTCATCCGGAGAAAGCAAGATAATTCTACTAACTAAAATTGCACAGAACGAAACCAATCCTGATGAAAAATTATACTATTCAAACCAGCTTATTGAAGCGGTAGGAGAAGATGAAAACTTAAGTCACTATGCTGCTGTTGGCTATTTGCAAAAAGGGAATGCATTACAGCTTTTAGGTGAATTTCATGAAGCCATTGAAGCTTATTTTATATCTAAGGACTTATTCCAAAATGTTGCTGATGAAAAAAGTTCAAACGGGTCATTGGTATCAATTGCTGATACGTATTCCATGTTAGGTAATTCTGAACGAGCTGAATTATATTACGATGAAGCCATTACAATACTTCGTGAGCAAGACTATCCCGTAGAATTAGCCACTGCCTTATTGAATGCAGGTGATGAATATTATAAAACTGAACAATACGAAAAGGCATTATCTTATTTTGACGAATCAGGAAAAATATTTGAAGAAATCGATTATCCAATAGGGAAGGCTTATAACAAAGGAAATATTGGAATGGTCTATGCCAAACAGGGCAAAAACCAATTGGCCGAAGACTATATGAATGAAGCAATAGAAATATTGGAAGTGAACGAAGAATATTATCCAATTGCTGAATACTTGAATTATATGTCGGAGTTGTACCAAGATAAGAATGATATAGAAAATGCCACACTTTATGCAAATAGAAGTTTGGATCTGGCAAAAAAATATCATTTAAAAGATCAAATCAGTAATGCGAATTTGCAGCTTTCAAAACTGTTAGAAACTTCGGGTAATATTACCAAAGCCTTTGAGCTATATAAAAGGCACATTGTCTACAGAGATAGCGTGATGAATTTAGAGAATATCGAAAAAATTTCTAATCTTGAGTTGGCACAAAACGAGGCCGAAGTTAAAATCCTTGAACAAAAAAGAAAAAACCAGCAAATTGTTATATGGTCCACTGCTGGTGTGCTGTTTCTTACTTCTTTATTGGCCTATGGCTTATTCAGACGAAATAAATTTGTTAAGGCAACAAACATGATTATTGCTGCGGAAAAAGACCGTTCAGATAAATTATTATTAAACATTCTACCTGAAGACACTGCACAAGAACTTAAAGACAAAGGAAAAGTAGCTGCAAAAAAGTTTCCTTCAACTACGGTGTTATTCTCCGATTTTGTAGGTTTTACCAGCTATGCCGAAAACCTATCACCAGAAAAATTAGTTACAACAATAGACCATTACTTTTCAGAATTCGACAAAATAATGGACAAATACAATCTGGAAAAAATAAAAACTATTGGAGATGCTTACATGGCTGTGGGAGGATTAAGTATCGATCATGCAGACCAGGCACAAGAAATTGTTTTAGCTGCGAAAGAAATGGTTGCTTATGTTGCTAAAGCAAAGAATGATGAGTTAAACGATGCCACTTTCGATATAAGAATTGGCATAAATACAGGCCCAGTAGTAGCAGGAGTGGTGGGTTTCAAAAAATTTGCTTATGACATTTGGGGCGATACCGTTAATGTTGCTGCACGAATGGAGAGTAGTTCTGAACCTGGTCGCATTAATATTTCCGAGGACACCTACCATTTGGTAAAGTCTGAATTTAAATGTGAGTACAGAGGAGAAATTCCAGTTAAAAACCGTGGCCAAATGAAAATGTACTTTGTAATTTAAGTATTGCTAGTATTGTCCGATTTAGTTTTTATAATTAAATGTTAAACAACTCCCTACAACGTTAAGCCCTCTTAAATTAATTGACATTAACTGTTTTATTTGTTAAGTTCTTGACAAACAACATACAATGAAATTTTTTACATGCGTTATTATTAGTCTATTATGTCTTTCTATCAATGCTCAAGACCCTATTCTACAGAAAAGTAATGAAACATTGGAAGAGGTCGCTCAAAGGATTACAAAATCTTATGATGACTATATTGCCTTGGATGGCAATCAATTTATATTATTTAGAAAAAAAGTAGAAGAGTTCTTGATAAGAGAAGAGCGAATTCATGCTCAATTCACAGGAAAGGAAAAACTAGACGAGCTAGCAAAACTAAGAGCAGCAGAGACTTTAGAGATGCGAAATATTTTAACCCAACCACAATTAACGGTTTATAAAAAAATTAAACCTGAAATTCAGCCATTGGCTGTAATTGAAGAAAGGTAGAGCCACTTACAATTTAAAATTCCTTAAGCGAGGATGCTTTCGTGGCCAGAATCTTTTATAAACAAACACGAACTGTGTGTTTTGTTCCACATATCCTTTATAAAATCATAGGGTAGGGCGTCATCCATTCCAAAAATATTCAAATCTGCAGAAGGCGCAGCGCCAACTATGGACTTAAAGTCACCAATATAAACTTGGGTTTGTGTTTCTGGAAGCCTGGCTAAATTGATAAGCTGATTTAAAAAATGTCGTGCATTTGATTCTTCTTCAGCATCACTTATTACGGTTATTAATCTGATTTTAGCGCCCCAATTAAGTTTTAACTTATAGGCAATGAGAATGGATAAATCGAGATTTCCAATGTCCCAACCAAGTTCCCAATTGCCAGTACGATCACTAACCCAAACGTTAATGGTATTCCGTTCTCCAAAAAGCGCTGTTGGATGTGCCAAAAACAATGCAATACCAATTTCCAAGCGAATTGCTTCCTTCATAACCGGCTTTAATTCCTTGTCGTAATCATCACCATCCTGCAGATTCAAAAAAATGATGTTAGGTCTAAAAAAGGCACCTTGTAAAGCTTGATTTCCATAGTTAATTCCTTTGGCAAACTCATCGGCATGAATTACCGCAGAGGATGAAAACACACCGTTGGCCCTGAACGAAGATGCTATGGCTTCCAATTGTTGGGCTAATTTGCTCTGTTCTGTAAATGGTTCTATGCCTAAAAGTTTAATGGATCCTTTGGGCATGGCAATATGACGTAGAAAATCAAAATTACCCCTTAAGCCATGAATATCCCTTACAGGAACCATTAGATTAGCTTTCCAAGCTCTTTGTTGCATCTTCTTCATGCCCCAAGTATGCTTGGCTGCCCACTCAGCAAAGGAAACAAACAAGCCAGATCTTACATCTTCAAATGGTGTATCTAAGTTCTGTTTGGATAAATAAAAGTAAACCACGAAAACAATGGCTACAGACAAAAGGCTCACGGTCGGATTGATAATGAACATCGTAAAAATAGATGACACCAAACCTAGGTATGGTACCCATTTGGGAATCCTAAATAAGGGTCTGTAGCTAATTAATCCCAGTCGCTGCTCAATAATTACCACAATGTTTATCATGGCGTATGTAATTAAAAAGAATAAGGTTACCAGAGGCGCAACGGCATTGAGGTTTCGTAGCAATAAGGTTAAAAAAATAAAGAGGCCTGTTATTATCATAGCATTCCTAGGCTGACCATTTGCACTTTGGATAGCCAATTTATCTGAAAAGGGAAGCACCTTATGTTCTCCCATGGCAAATAAAATTCGAGAGGAACCAACAATAGACGCCAAGGCAGAGGAGAAGGTGGCTCCTAAAACTCCTGCTATGATAAGAGGCCCAAAATAGGCCTTATCTACCATGATATAGTAATTGTTGAGCAGTTCACTCTCCGAAGCACTACGAGATATCCAGAAGGCCAAAAGCATATACACTAGGAAACTTACGCCAATGGCCCAAAGTGTTCCTTTAGGAATGCTTCGCTTAGGGTCTTTAAGCTCACCAGACATATTAGCTCCTGCCATTATTCCAGTAGCTGCCGGAAAAAAAACAGCAAACACAATCCAAAAATCACTTCCTGAAAAATTATTTTCTATAGACCCTTTAAATGTTCCCCAACGTAATGCATTATTTAAAGGAATTTCCATAGATCCAGTATAAGCCGCAACAATGACGGAAATCAAGGAAAGAATAATGATGCCCATAATTAAGTATTGGGTCTTAATGGCAAGGTTGGCACTGATATAAGCAATGGTGAAGAGAAGTCCAAATACAACAACATCAACCAAAAACGCATTATGATCGGGAAATATATGAAGCCATCCCTCTCTAAAACCAAAAATATACATGGTTACTGCAAGTCCCTGAGAAACATAGCGCGGAATACCCAAACTACCACCAACTTCAAGTCCTAATGCTTGTGAGACTATAGCATAGGCTCCTCCGGCACCAATCCTGATATTCGTGGTAATAGCAGACATGGACAGAGCCGTGCATAAGGTGATTAAAAATGAAATTATTATAATTAGCCAAGCGCCTAAAAGACCTGCATTACCAACCACCCATCCAAGGCGCAAGTACATTATTACACCTAATATGGTGAGAAAGGTAGGTGTAAAAACACCGCCAAAAGTGCCAAACTTTCTTATTCTAGTTACTGGTGGTTTCAATGCTTGGAGACTTAAAACTATAGTAAAGTACGAATTTTAATGCTTCGGCATAACGTTATAGCTGCATTTTAAGGCTAGCTAAGCTTATTACTCCCCTGGATGATACTGTTTTACAGCATTAGCTTCAACGTCTGAACGATAGTACAAAACATCTTTAAAATCTTTATTGATGTAGCGTTCTATTTGGTCATCAAAATGAGGTGAATCAGGGTTACTGCTTTGTCCACCAGCCAATATACTCTTTGCTTTTACGCGATCACCAAACTCCACAACAGCAACAAAACTATTACCACGAGTTCCATAGATTTTTTTGGCGCCTTCAGATCTATAACTTACACCATAGGCTGCAAGAGCGCCCCAGCGACCTGATGCAAAACCTACAGGCAAACTAGGTTCGGCATCACTGAATTTTTGGCGAATGTCACCATTTAAACGTTGATAACGATTAACGTCTCCCCAAGGCAATTCCCAAGTCCCAAAATCTGACTTAAGTTGGTCCAATACTTCTGAAAATATTTCAAGACGTTCCAATTGTGGAGATGCCGTACCAAAATAAGTCATGGCTTCCATAGACGTCATTGGTCCTGGTCTTTCACCTTTTCGGTTTATAGCAGTGCCATAATAATGGGCTAGAGTCATGGCCTTAGAATCAGCGGCTGTCTTAAAATCCCACTGCCTTAAAATGTCTATGGCGTTCTTTAGATTAGGAAATTCGGTTGGATTATTATCATAAGCTTCAACTAATCCTGGAATCAATTCTTTAAAAGCAGGAAGATAAGGATCGTGGGCCAAGGTGATGACATCATCAATTGTATAATCCGTTTTTCCTTCAGATAGAAGTGCTATAGCGTGTACGCCTCTGAAATTCTCTCTATCCAAGGACATATAATTTGGATAATCACCACGTTTTGGGCTAAATTCTGCCGCTGCCGTGTAAGGTGTTGAATTACAATTCTGTATCCATCCATTTTCAGGATTTAGCAAGGTAATCGCCTCATCAACTTCATGAAGGCCTCTCCAATCGGTTTCAGGATTACTACCATCTACAGGCAGACGATAGTTAAATTTATCATTTCGCTTTGGAATAAAGTTGCCATGGAAATAGGCAATATTTCCTTCGGCATCAGCATATACCGTATTATTAGAGGAATTTGTTTTCATATCCATCATATCACGAAAACCCTTGAAACCAGACTGCTTCGTACGAATATAAGACTGCTGCAGCGCTTTAACGGGTTCCCACATCAAAGCTGTTGAAGTCCATTGGCCATCCACAGCATGCGTAATTGGTCCATGATGGGTGTGATAGGCATCAAATGTTTTCTCTTTAATGGCATCACCATCTTTATAAGTTAAGGTGATTTTGGAAGTCTCAACAGGTCGTAACTCCTCACCATAATTGTAAAACAACTTATTATCAATATTAACTATATCTTCCTTAAATTCATCTATAACATCAGTATAAGTAGAGGTATGCATCCAACCCGTTTTCTCATTAAATCCTTGATATACAAAAAACTGTCCCCAAGTCACAGCACCATAGGCATTAAGGCCTTCTTCACTTACGACATGAACTTCACCTCTAAAGAAAAATGACGTGTGCGGATTGATTAAGAGAATTGGATTCCCTGATGCCGTTAAATCGCCTGATAAAGCTATGCCATTAGACCCTTGAGGTTCCAATTCTTCATTTTCCATAACTTCTAATTCTGACATTACAGGCACATCTGGTTTGTTCTCGTAGAACGCCTTCATTCTTCTCAAGGAAACACGCTCAATATCTCCACCAATAGAACCTTCCGAGAAATACATGGGCATCCAGGGCTCAAATTTCTTGAGTAATTTAGGTGTGACTTCAGGATGAGTATAAAGATAATAATTGATACCGTCGGCAAAAGCATTACAGAGGTCCTTCAACCAGTCTGGACTGTTCTGATAGTTTGCTTTTGCTTCTTCCTCTGTCATAAAAAGTTTAGCCCTTAAATCACTGTAAAGCGCGTCTTCTCCCTCCACTTCGGCCAAACGACCAGTAGCCCAAATATAATTTTGCTCAACCCTATTGAAATCGTCTTCACATTGTGCGTAAAGCAGGCCAAAAACAGCATCGGCATCTGTTTTGCCATAAATATGTGGCACTCCAAAAGTATCTCTAATAATAGTTACATTCTTGGCTTGTTTCTCCCAACGCTTAGCATCGTTGTTGAAATTAGCTTCAGATTTGCAACCGCTTAGTATGATGAAAGTAAGAAGTAGAAGATATCTCATAATGCTATTTTTTTGTGAAAATAAGACTTAATCCCCAAAGGTTAAAACTCTAATGAGAAAGGTAAATTTTGATTATCTTGTGTCTTTTTCAAACTAGCAACAAAATTTTATATGAAATCAACCAAAGCCTTGTATGCGCTGCTTTTTATACTCTTTTGCACTTATATTTCTAAGGCTCAAGGAGATATAATTGAAAGACTCGAGGAAATTGCAATTATCGATGAAAAAGTTATGATGCCAATGCGAGATAGCATTCGATTGGCCACTGACATCTATCGCCCAAAAACGGACGAGAAAGTACCAATTATTTTTTCTAGAACTCCTTATAATTTTAATTCTTGGGGCGATGGAGAACGACGAACTCGAACCGCTCAGCGCGCCTATGAAGCCGTAAAACGAGGTTATGCCTATGTGGTACAAAATGAAAGAGGTCGCTATTATTCAGAAGGGGAGTGGGATATTCTAGGTGTGCCCTTGACAGATGGCTTCGATGCTTTTACTTGGATGAAAGATCAGTCATGGTCCAATGGTAAAATAGGTACCATTGGCTGTTCTTCCACTGCAGAATGGCAAATGGCTGTTGCGGCCCTGGACCATCCTTCTCATGCGGCTATGGTACCACAAGCTTATGGAGCTGGTGTTGGGCGTGTAGGTGATTATTTTGAACAAGGCAACTGGTATCGCGGCGGCGTAGAACAAATGTTGTTCTTTGCCTGGCTCTATGGCGTGGAACATGACAAATTTAAACCAAGAATACCAGCTGGAGCAACTCAAGAAGATTTAATACGCATTTCCAGATTTTATGATTTGGCACCAGAAAATCCTAGAGTAGATATGGCCGAAGCGCTAAAGCATTTGCCAATCCAGGACATTCTTAAGAATATTAATGGAAAGCGCGAGATTTTTGATAAAATGGTTAGACGCAAGCCTAATGACCCTGAGTGGTACCAAGGAGGATTATATCACGATGATATGGGTTTTGGTGTGCCTAGCTTTTGGTTTGCCTCTTGGTATGACGTGTCTATAAGTCCTAATCTGGCTTTATTCAATCATGTAAGAAATAGTGCAGAAGATCCTGAAGTAAGGGACAACCAATATATGGTCATTGCTCCAGTGCTTCACTGTCGTTACACAAGAGCTACTGAAAACACTATGGTTGGCGATCGTAATGTCGGCGATGCCAGACTAAATTACGACGAGCAAATCTATGCTTGGTTCGATTGGTGGCTTAAAGGTGAAGACACTAATTTTAAAGAAAAAACACCACGAGTGCAGTACTATACCATGGGAAGTAATAAATGGCAAGCATCGGAACAGTGGCCACCTGAGAATACTAAGTTAGTCACCTACTATTTAAATAGTGGAGGCGATGCCAATACCATGTATGGCGATGGTGTTTTAACCACCAGAATGCCTAATAAAGACAATCCTGATTCCTTTGTTTATGACCCAATGAATCCTGTAAAATCCTATGGTGGCAATGTATGCTGCACGGGAAATGCAGTTCAAGGCGGTGCTTTTGACCAGCGCGTTATGGAAACCAGAAACGATATTTTGGTCTATACCACAGATGTGCTCGAGGAAGGTGTTGAAGTTACTGGATTTATTGAAAGCACGCTTTATGTCTCTTCAGATGTGAAGGATACGGATTTCACCATAAAACTCATCGATGTACATCCAGACGGTACCGCTTACAATTTGGACGAAACCATTCAGCGTGCACGCTACAGGGAAGGCTATGACAAAGAGGTGTTTATGAAAGAAGGTGAAGTTTATAAAATTGACCTTACACCAATGGCCACAAGTAACTACTTTAAAAAAGGCCATCGTATTAGAATAGAAGTGTCGAGCAGTAACTTTCCAAGATTTGCTCGAAATCTAAATACGGGAGGTAACAATTATGACGAATCTGAAGGTGTCATAGCGAATAATACCATTCACCATTCCAAAAAATACCCATCTAATATTAAACTTCCTATTAAACAAGACTAATTAACAAACCACAATTAAGCAGAATTATGAAGAAATCACTTATACTAATTCTTGGCCTCTTTTTGAGTCTGGGCCAAGTTTGTGATGCCCAAAAAAAATCGAAAAAGAAAACAGATGAAAAAACGCCACTTGAAACCATAAACATTTCTGGTCTTAAATGGCGTAACGTTGGTCCTGCATTAACCTCTGGTCGTATTTCTGATTTTGCGTTTAATCCAAACAACCCATTCGAATACTACGTAGCAACCTCCTCTGGTGGCGTTTGGAAAACTATAAATTCTGGAGTAACCTATGAACCCATTTTTGATTCCCAAGGGTCTTACTCCATAGGTTGTGTAACTATGGACCCAAACAACCCTAATGTGATTTGGGTCGGTACGGGAGAAAACAATAACCAACGTTCTGTGGCTTATGGTGATGGTATCTATAAATCCTTAGATGGTGGAAAGTCTTGGGAACATATGGGCCTTAAAAATTCAGAGCATATTGGAAAGATTATCGTACATCCAGAAAATTCAGATGTGGTTTATGTGGCAGCTATTGGACCGTTATGGAGTAAAGGTGGTGACAGAGGCTTATATAAAACAGAGGATGGCGGAAAGACATGGACCTCCATTATTGAGGTTGACGAGCATACTGGTGTTAATGATGTGGTAATGGATCCTAGAGACCCTAATGTCTTATATGCTTCTACATTACAAAGACGACGTCATGTGTACACCTACGTTGGAGGTGGTCCTGGGTCTGGTTTACATAAAAGTGTCGATGGTGGTGCAACATGGACAAAAATTCAAAAGGGACTTCCAAACGAAGAATTAGGCCGTATAGGATTAGCCATTTCACCAGCAAACCCTGAGATTATTTATGCCATTGTAGAAGCTGCTAATGGCAAAGGTGGATTTTTCGCATCGACCAATAGAGGTGCGAGTTGGGAGAAACGCAGTTCGCATGTTACCAGTGGTAATTACTACCAAGAAATTATTGCCGACCCAGTAGATGAACATACCGTGTATTCGATGGATACGTGGATGTCTGTAACCCATGATGGCGGCAAAACCTTTAACAAGGTTGGAGAGGATACCAAGCATGTTGATAACCATTGTATATGGATAAACCCTAACAATAATCAACATTGGGTCGTTGGCTGTGATGGTGGTATCTATGAAACTTTTGATGCTGCCAAAACTTGGGACTTTAAAAAGAACTTGCCTGTAACCCAATTTTATAAGGTGGCTGTAGACAATGACTATCCATTCTACAATATTTACGGTGGTACCCAAGATAATTTTAGTTTGGGTGGGCCATCACGTGTGTTGACAAATCATGGTATTCGAAATTCCGAGTGGTTTATAACCAATGGTGGCGATGGTTTTGAATCGCAAATAGACCCTAATAATCCCAATATTGTTTATGCGCAATCACAGTATGGTGGTTTGGTACGTTTTGATAAGAAAAGTGGTGAAACGGTTGGCATAAAGCCAAAAGCTAGAAAAGGGGAGAACGCCTATCGATTTAATTGGGATGCACCACTTGTTGTAAGTCGTCATGTGCCAGGGCGTCTTTATTTTGCAGCCAATAAAGTATTCCGCTCAGATGATTATGGTAACAGTTGGGATGTGATTAGCGAAGACCTTTCGCAGCAAATAGACCGCAACACTTTAAAAGTTTATGACCGTGTGGTTAGTATTGATGCTGTTATGAAAAATGGTTCAACATCACCTTATGGTGCTGTGGTAGCCTTTTCAGAGTCCCTAATAAATGAGAATCTGTTGGCAGCAGGTACAGATGACGGTCTTGTTCATATTTCTGAAGATGGCGGGCAAAATTGGCGTAAAATTGAAGCTATCCCTGGAGCACCTGAACAATCCTATGTCAATAGCGTGCTCTTATCTAAACACGATGAGAATGTGATGTATGTGGCATTTAACCATCATAAATTTGGGGATTTCAAACCATATATTTTTAAATCTACCAATAAAGGCAAAAGCTGGACAGCTATTCAGAATAATTTACCAGAGCGTGGCAGCGTATATGCGATAGAAGAAGATTATGTTGACGAAGATTTAATATTTGTAGGAACTGAGTTTGGAGTATTCTTTTCCCCAAATAAAGGTAAAAACTGGAAACAGCTTAAAAATGGGCTTCCCACCATTGCTGTAAGGGATATAGCCATTCAAGAGCGTGAAAACGACTTAGTTTTAGGAACTTTTGGTCGTGGTTTTTATGTCATGGACGATTATTCGGTGCTCAGAACTATTGAAAATTCCGAACCAGAAGAAGAGGCAAAGATTTTCCCAATCAGAACAGCACTAATGTGGGAGCAGAGTAGTCCGCTTGGACTACCTGGGAAATCGTTCCAAGGAGATAATTTTTATACAGCGACTAATCTTGGCCCGGAAGCTTTAATAACCTATTACTACGGCAATGAATTTGAGTCGTTAAAGGGCAAGCGCCAAAAAGCAGAAAAAGAACGCATTAAAGCTGGTGAGGATACACCATATCCTAGTTATGCCGACCTCAAGGCCGAAGTGGATGAAGCCAAAGAAGAATTGGTATTTAGTATAAAGGATTCAGAAGGAAACGTAGTTAAAAAAGTGTTTCAACCCGCTAAAAAAGGAGTCCAGCGTTTTCATTGGAATTTGCGTTATACCTTGCAAGATCCTATTGATTTGGGTTCACCTTCATTTTACAATCCATTTGGAGGGCGTGACGAAGGTACTTTGGTGGCTCCTGGAACCTATTCCGTAGAAATGGCTTTATTAAAAGACGGAGAACTCAAATCCTTGACAAGTCCCGTTAGCTTTGAGGTAAAAGCACTGGATAACGTTGAGATGCCAGCAGAAAATCGTGCTGAGAAAGTGGCTTTCCAAAAGGCTCTTGCCAAGCTTCAGGCCGATTTTGGTATTGCCCAGGAATTGATGTCCGAATCACGCAATAAACTAAAATATATCAAAGCAGCCATTAAACGTTCTGAACAACCTTTAGGTAATCTATCGTCTGAGGTTACCACTATTGAAAAACAATTAGAGGAGGTCCAAGAAGCCATGTATGGCGACCCTGTTAAACGTAGATTGGATATAGACCAACCCTTGTCACCTGCAAGTCGACTTGGTGCCATTGGATACGAGCAAAAGTATTCTACGGCAACACCAACCCAAACACATCGCGACAGCTATGCCATAGCCAAGGATGAGGTCATGGTTATTAAAGCTAAAATGGAGCGCATTTTTAATGAGGACATAAAAGCCTTAGAGAAGAAACTGATTGCTTCCGGTGCACCATACACACCAGGACGAGGATATAATTATAGAGATTAAATTGAGAAATGCTATGAGAATTACATTGCTTTTGGGGTTTCTGTGCTTGACCCTTTCAACAACAGCACAAAAGAAAATTTTACAACATGAGGATAAGGGCTTGTGGAACAGAATTAGAAATGTAGAAATCTCAAATTCTGGTGACTATATGCTTTATAGTCTTGGTCCAGAAGAGAAGGACCAAACACTTAATCTTCAAGAGATAAATGGTAAAAAAATCATGTCTCATGAGCGCAGTAATGGCGGGCAATTTTCTTACGACTCCAAGTACGTTGTTTTTACGGTCAATGCCTTTAAGGATAGCATTAGAGAAATGAAAAGGCGTAAGGTGAAAAAGGATAAAATGCCAAAGGATACCTTAGTGATTTATGATATCAATGGTACATCTGTGCAGAAAGTCACAAATGTAAAATCCTATAGAATGCCCGAAAAGTGGTCTGGTATCGTAGCGTACATGCTAGAACCTATTAAAAAAGAGAAGGACACTAGTAAAGCTAAAGAAACAGACTCTTTAAAAACCAAAGTAACCGATAGCGTAAAGACAAAGAAGAAGAAAGTGAAAAAAGTGTCAAAAGACAATGGCTTTCATTTGGTGATCAGAGCTTTGGAAGACGCTAAGGAAGACACCATAAAATATGTGCTTAACTATGCCATGGCAGAAAAAGGAAAGCATTTAATCTATGCTACTTCAGGCGAAGTGGACAGTCTCGGTGGTGGTGTGTATCATTACAATATAGATAAGGCTTCAAGGACCTTACTTTTACCGAGCCACCACAAAACAAAATACCCACAACTCGGTATTTCAGAATCTGGTAAACGTGTGGCTTTCGTCGTGGATGCCGATTCGACAAAGAGCCTTATTAAAAAACCAAATCTTTATACTTGGAATCTAGGGGAAGGCGCAGCAACACGTATCGTAACTTCAGACGAAAACGACAGTACGCTACTGGTTTCAGAAGACGAGTCACTTAGATTTTCAAAAAATGAAGAACGTCTATTTTTTGGCTTACGACCAACACCAATTGTTCAAGATACTACATTATTGGATGAAGAAATTGTAAATGTCGAAGTGTGGACCTATGACGAGCCTCGACTTTATACCGTTCAGGAATTGGATGTAAAGGACGATAAGAAAAAAGCCTTTCTTTCACTATATGATTTTAACACTAACAAAATGGTTCAAGTAGCTGATGAAACTTATGATTTAGCCCGTTATGGCGATGAAGGAAACAGTACTTATGCTGTTGTAGGGAATCAAACGCCCTATTTGTTACAAAGCCAGTGGACAGCACAGCGACCCATGGACATGCAACGTGTTGATTTACGAACAGGTGAACGAAAGGACATCGCCAATAAAGTTTATGGAGGGTCTTCCATAAGTCCGAAGGGAAAATACCTATATGGCTACAGTCGTAAGGACAGTACTTGGTTTACCTATAATCTAAACACCCTAAAATATACAGCATTGACCAAAGGCCGTCAATTCTATAATGAATTGCACGACTATCCAGATGACCCTTACAGCTATGGTGCCGCAGGGTGGACCGAAAACGATGAGAAATTCTTGATATACGACCGATTTGATATTTGGGCCTTTGATCCAGACACAGGAGCGTCAGAAAATCTAACTAACGGAAGAGCGTCTAAAATGCGTTATCGTTACGTGAGATTGGATGAAGAAGAGCGTTCTATTTCAAATGACGAATCCTGGATGCTTAGCACCTTTAACGAGGAAAACAAATATGGTGGCGCTGCATTATTCAATCCAAAGCGTAAAACCATTAAGCAGTTAATCGAAGGACCTTATTCATATGGCCAGTTTACCATGGCTCAAAACGACGATAAGGAACACTTGTTATTCACTAGAGAGTCCTTTAAGGAATTTCCTAATATTTGGAGCACAACGACAAGGTTTAACTCACCAAAGCAGATTACGGATGCCAATCCACAGCAAGAAGATTATAATTGGGGAACGGCCGAATTGGTGGAGTGGACCTCTCTTGATGGTAAGCCACTAAGAGGTATGCTCATTAAACCTGAAAATTTTGACCCTAACAAGAAATACCCAATGATCGTGAACTTTTATGAGAAGAGTTCTGACGGTCTATATCGCCATCGTGCACCTTCTTATGGTCGTAGCACTATTAACTATCCGTTCTATGCAAGCCGTGGGTACTTGATTTTCAATCCAGATGTCTATTACCGTGATGGTTATCCAGGCGAAAGTGCCTTCAATTGTGTCATTCCAGGTATTACAGCACTCATCGAAAAAGGATTTGTAGATAAAGATAATATTGGTGTGCAAGGCCACAGTTGGGGCGGCTATCAAATTGCGTATTTAGTAACCAAAACCGATATTTTCAAAGCTGCCGAATCAGGAGCTCCGGTTGCCAATATGATTAGTGCTTATGGCGGAATACGTTGGTGGACTGGCTTAAGTCGTCAATTTCAATACGAGCATACCCAGAGTAGGATAGGAGGTACACCATGGGAATATCCACAGCGCTATGTAGAAAATTCGCCAATATTCAATATTGATAAAATAAATACACCACTATTGATCATGCACAATGACGAAGATGGTCATGTACCTTGGTATCAAGGTATTGAGTTCTTTGTGAGTTTAAGGCGCTTGGGAAAACCAGCATGGTTCCTTAACTACAATGGAGAACCGCATTGGCCATTGAAAATGCAAAATCGTATCGACTTTAATATTCGTATGGCACAGTTTTTTGATTATTACCTAAAAGGTGCGCCCAAACCTGAATGGATGGAACGCGGTGTACCTGCGCTAGAAAAAGGCATAAATCAAGGTTACGACTACGTGGAAGCCGATAAAAACTAAGCCACTACGAGTCTATTAAGAGGCTTTTTTGGAGTGCTCTTGAACACTTTTCTTAATTTCCAAAAGATGCATGACGATTGAAGACAATTCAAAATTTAAGAATCGTGCATCTTTTTTGCTCAAGTCCTCTATATGATGCTTATAGATTGAGCTATAACCCTCTTTAATGGAAATAAAGAAGCTGTCATCACTAGCATCTAGAGTTACAGAGCATTTAAATTGACTTTCTTTAAGTAGCCAATAGGATAAACTATTGATTTGTGTGAATAAGGATAGATTCTTGTCCATAATACAGTAGGTTAAAAAATTAATGAGGGCTCAATGGGTAATTAGCTAGTTACAAGATATACATGGAGCTTAAATTTTCACAGAAATTAAGTTAAACGGTTGTATTTATTCCACAAAAGACAATTCAAAACCTAAGCAATCGACCAAAGTAAGTTAAACTGCCTGTTAGTATGTTTTTGAAATAAGAGGTGATATGTGGGCTAAAAGTCAGCATTTATGAGTATCTTCGAAGCGCCTTCCAAAGGACAATCTCAGTGAGATTGATAGGGCTATGTCTTAATAGTCCGTATGTGTTTTAGTTATCAATTGGTAAATTTTCGCAATTTCCGCTTAGTTAAATCTCTTCTTTTTAAGGTCAGAGTAGTAATAGTAATTTAATATCAGTACATGGGTAGATCACAACAGACCTTTCAAAAAAGTGAAAAAGAAAAAAAACGTTTAAAAAAGCGCGAAGACAAACGTAAAAAAATGGAAGCGCGCAAAGCTGAAAAAGAAGCTAATGGCACGTCGGGTATTCCTCTGGCATATGTAGATTATAACGGTAACCTTACCGATACACCACCAGATCCTTCTAATAAAGTAAAGGTAGAAGCCGAAAATATTGAGGTTAGCATCCCTAAAAAGGAAGATGTTGAAGACGACTTCGATCCCATACGCCAAGGAAAAGTGTCATTCTACGATTCTTCAAAAGGCTTCGGTTTCATCATAGATACAGAAACTAACGAAAAGCATTTTACGCATGTTAGCAATATCGAGGACGACATTGCTGAAGATGATAAAGTAACTTTTGAATTAGCTAAAGGCAAGCAAGGTATGGATGCCGTAAAAGTTAAGTTAAGCTAGGAATTTCTTAAGTAGTTATAAGAGTAGTCGTGAAAGAATAGACCATGGAACGTCATGGACCATCGGTTTTATCTTAAGAAAGGACTTACATAACATTGTAATTTTAGTATCTTGCAGATAGAGAACAAGACCAATGCGTATTCTAAATTCATTGCGAAGAACCATGTTGCGAAAATCGCGTTTTACACAATATCTGCTTTATGCCCTTGGTGAAATTATTCTCGTAGTTATAGGTATTCTAATTGCGCTTTGGGTAAACCGAAGTAATGAAGAACGTAAATTAATTGAAAAGACACAGCGCATTGGCACTCAAGTTTTGATGCAGTTGCAAAAAGATGTAAAGGAAATAGATAGTATAAGGCAAGATTGGGACTATGACCAAAAAGTGGCCGATACCATTTTACGGCTCACCAAAAAAGATGAATCCATTACGATAACATGTATGGCTTGTCCCATTTTAATAACAGGTGCATCCATACCAACCATTACCGACCGGATTCCAAAAAGTATTGGTGACAATGAACTCCATGAAGGGGAATTACGGAATCTGCTCACGGAAATTGAATTTCATTATCTCGAAGGCCTTAAAATGACTGCATTGTATGAAAAATCCATTGTAGATTTTACCACAACGACGTTAAAACATTGGATGGACACTTACCAGTGGTTTTCTGATTATTCTGCTAATGGCAACTGTGATGACGATTGTATAGATTATTTTTTCGCGAGTACTGACTATAGAAATCGCGTCGCTTATTACGAATTGATTTTGTTGAATGGCTATTATTACGAAGTACAGCGATTTAGGGAGCGTAATATTAAGTTTATAGATCAACTCGAAAAAATGTTACAATAGATAATGAGTTTTAAATCGCATAAACAATGGTTGTGGTTTGGTGGACTTGGTGCAATTTTATTTGGCTCGGGATTTTCGTTGGCTACAGAGGCCAGTCATTGGAAACATAGCGGTGAATCGTTATTGTTTTGGGCTAGTGGCGGAACCTTAGGGATTGCACTTATGATTTTTGGGATTATTTTATTGATTAAATCAGAATCAGTAAAAAGGAGGTGAAGCTTCCTTATATTTAAAAATACTATTTTACATAATATAAATTATAGGACAATTTAAATAATAAGCGAAATAGCGCTAAAAGCGGTATTCAACATAATTATAGCTATGTGTACTGCTTGTCTGTAACATAGCGACAGTAATTATGTTGAGCAAGTATTATGGTTTGGATGGTGACTTTCAATTATACGTTATTGTGAATAATTATTTCCGGTGTGTATATCGCGTATTCGAAAAATATACGTCACAAAAAATTTTACGGGATTCTCATGGATTAAACATTTCAGAAACTATGTATATAAATTGCCGTTGTGTAAATACTCCATTTTTATGTTTCGTTATGAAATTAATGTATAGCATAAAAAAAAGCCCATCACTATGGATGGGCTTTGGTTTAAAAACTTGAAAGTATATAAAATTAGATAACTTTTACATTCACTGCGTTTAATCCTTTTTTGCCTTCTTGTAAATCAAACTCAACGTTATCGCCTTCGCGAACTTCATCGATCAATCCTGAGATGTGTACAAAATGGTCTTTGTCTTGTCCTTCTTCTGTGATAAATCCAAAACCTTTGGATTCATTAAAGAACTTTACTGTTCCTGTGTTCATTATATGTATTAAATTAAATTATTGGTACAAAGGTGAGGCTAATAATTGGATAAAAAGTGTTTTAATCACTTTATTTTCAATTTATTATTTCCTATCCAAAGAAATGACACCTTATTTCCGACCCACACAGGCCAAATTATGGGACAAGAAATTGTCCTTCCCATCTGGCGGCTTCCCTTACGTACTTTATTCTTAAATGGTGTGGTCGCTTAAGTCGAAGGTACTCTATGGTTTCCGGGATAATCTGTAGGGCACAGAAATACGGATTATCTTCATTATAGGTGGTATGGTCTGGATTTTCTATGGCCGTTCCTGGTGCTAAAGTAGTAATGTAGTCCTTTTTAGAGGTTTCAGCAATACGCGTCCAATAGTCTTTCAATTGATCCTTATCAGTTATGACTTGAGCTTTCCCTTCCAGCCTGAGTTGTATCAATTTTTTGGGATGATAGAACAACGCACTTACCGCACTATTCGCGGTAATATCAGCAACCTTTTGGGAACGCTTATCGGTATATAACAGTAAGTTAAAATCAGGTAGCATTTTACGTAAAACCACGGTACGCTGTCTTGGTTTACCATTGTTTAAGGTAGCAAGTGTAAAATAACGGAAGGGATGACGTTTCTTGGCATAACCGTTAATGAGTTCGCGCCGCGTTTCCTCCAAAAATTGTTGTTCCATAGCTTTTTGTTCAAAAGTACTGAAAAACTCACAGCTATCCTGATGAAGGGTCCATATGACGGAAATCATTGTGTGGGTGCTTCAAATGCTTAAATTAGAGATACAAATCATTCTCCTATTACAATGAAAAAACGAATTCTTCTACCTACGGATTTCTCCAAAAACGCTATGAATGCCATTTCATATGCCTTGGACCTTTATGCTCATGACTCCTGTGATTTTTACGTTCTAAACACTTATACCATAGAACCTTATACCATGGAAATGAATGCTTTGAGAACCATGGAAGAATCCAAGAAAAACTCTACACTAAAACTGTCTCGTTTATTAAAGCATTTGCAGAATAAGACAAGTAATACCAATCATAATTTTCATATGGTATCAGAGTGCAGTGCCTTACTAGACGCTATGCAAGAGCTCATAAACACTTACGATATTGATATGGTGGTTATGGGCACAAAAGGCGATACAGACTCAAGGACGGAAATCTACGGCAGCCAGACCGTTTTAGCTATAGAAAAGCTTACGGCCTGCCCTATTTTGGCAGTACCTGGAGAAGCAAGTTTCAGCGGTCTTAATTCCATTGTTTTTCCCACAGGTTACCACACGCCATACAAACGACGCGAATTTCAGTACCTCATTGATATAGCTGAAAAGACTAAGGCTACCATTAACATCTTTCATGTGGTAGATGGTTCAAAGGGTCTTTCGAAAAGTCAACTGCAAAAACAAGAGTTGTTAAGAGGCTATTTTGAGCATATAGAGCACAAATTCTACAAGGTGGAAGCAAGCAACGTACAGATGACACTAGATTCTTTTATTAAAGAATTGGATTGCGATATGGTAGTTTTCATTAACAAAAAACATAGTTTTTTGCGTTGGGTGTTGTCTAAACCAATGGTAAAGCAACTCACCTATTATTCCAACGTACCTATTTTAGCCCTGCACGATAACAGTTAGATAAGATATAAGTTCACTCCTTAAGCGTCGACGTATGCATTTTCTAAATGAAAGTCACATTTTAATATTTCTTCTTCAAGTTCTAGTGCTGATAAGTGTGGCCCGAACCCTTAGCGTTATTCTTGAAACTGTAAAAATACCTGCTATTGTTGGGGAGATTCTCGCTGGAGTCTTATTAGGCCCTACACTATTTGGACGCTTCGCTCCTATGCTTCAAAATACTTTGTTCCCTGATGATACCATTCAGTGGACCATGCTCGAAACGGTCTCATGGCTAGGTGTTTTCTTTTTGTTATTGTCCTCTGGATTTCACGTCGATATTAGAAAGGCTATAAAAAGCGGTCGTGCTGCTGTTTTAATAGGAATAATTGGTGTATTAATTCCTATAGCAATAGGATTTCCCGTATTTTATACTTTTGATTCTGCCCTTTGGGGAAATGAGGCTAATGCCCTTTCGTTTGCCTTATTCTTAGCTGTTGCAAGTTCTATTACTGCTATATCTGTAGTCGCGCGTACCTTGGGAGACTTAAAAATCAGTAACACGGAAAAGGGCTCTTTGGCCTTGTCGTCTTGCGCCATTAACGATATTTTTGGATGGTTCTTGTTTTCTCTAGTTATCTCCTTGGTGACTACGCATAGTAAAAGTACATTGGCCTTGATTGCTTCTGTTGTTGGCGTTATTGTTTTTGTCTTCTTAAGTGCCATTTATGGCGCTAGATTATTAAGTTCTGCCTTGCGGCGAGTTGAAGGCACAGCCTTATCACAGCCTGCTGCATCTCAAACGTTAATTGTAAGCCTTGGCTTACTATGCGGTGCTATTACCCAATGGCTTGGTATTCATGCCATACTAGGGTTTTTCCTTGCAGGGGTAATTGCCAAAAGTGCTGAGGCCGTATCAGACGATCACAGAAATAGTGTTTCAGATACCTTACATGCCATATTTGTACCCTTGTTCTTTGCTACATTAGGATTAAAAATAGACTTTCTGGCTGGCCTTGAACTTTGGCCAACACTTATATTTACAGCTGTTGCCATTCTTGGTAAGTTCTTTGGTGCATGGTTAGGGGCTAAACTTGGAAAAGAAAGCAATCAAAGTGCAGTTTTAATGGGTATAATTTTTACGCCTGGTGGTGCCATGGAAATCGTTGTTGCTACTTTGGCGCTAGAGCTTGAGCTCATTGGACAGGTGATTTTTGTAGCAATCGTTTTTGCTGCCTTATTGTCTTCCATTTTAGCAGGTCCTTTAATAGGATTTCAAAAACGAAGAATGAGCTGGTTAGAGACATAAAGCAAGAGCTTAGTTACAATTACAAAATAAAAAACGCCTCCATAATTAGAGGCGTTTTGATTTAAAAAGTTGTTTTCAAATATCTTATAGGATTTCAACCAATTCTAAGTCGAAGGTTAGATCTTGTCCGGCTAGAGGATGATTGGCATCAACGATAATATGATCATCGTTTACGGCTGCAACTCTAAATTGCTGCTGTGCGCCTTGAGCGTTAGACCCAACTAATCCCATTCCTACTTCTGGTTTTAAATCTTCAGGGAGTTGCGTTTTAGCTACTTTTTGAAATAAATCTTCATTAACATCTCCATAAGCCTCTGCTTTGGCTATGGTTATGGTTTTCTTTTCGTTAACTTCCATATCGATAAGGCCTTTTTCAAATCCTGGAATCAATTGTCCTTCGCCCAATTTTACTTCTAGCGGTTCTCTGTCTACAGAACTGTCAAAAACTTGTCCGTTATCCAATTTTCCTGTGTAATGAACTTTTACCGTATCATTGTCTTTCACTTTACTCATAAATCTGTACTTAATATTAAAAATAAAGTGCAAAGGTAAGGACCATAAAATGGTTAAAAGAATATTTTCAGGAAACCTGCTATTTTACTTTAGGAGTTAACTCTGGCTCCTCCTCTACTTTGATAAATGCATTGTAGTGCTCGTAGCGTTCAAATATCTGGTTGACGTAATTTACGGGCTCAGAACCTCGCACGTAACCGTACTTTATAAAAGGTTTATTGTAATATTCCCTATAGCGTAATTTTAGGAGCATTTCTGAGATGTTGCTCCAAGCGTTTCGGTCGAGCCCCTCTACGTCTGCTAAGCGTTGGGCATCGCGCACATGACCTAAGCCACAATTATAAGCTGCTAATGTTAGTTTTATTCGGCTTAGGGAGTCTTCAACCTTATCAAATTCTTCATAAATCTGCTTTAGATAGGTAGTCCCTCCTCTGAGACTTTCTTTTGGGTCGGAAATATCCTTAATATTCAAAGATTCAGCCGTGGCCGGCATTACTTGCATGAGGCCTTGTGCTCCTGCCCAAGAATTGGCTTCTGGATCAAACTTTGATTCCTGATAGACCTGTGAGGCCAACAAACGCCAGTCCCAATTCACGGCTTTGGCATAGGTCTTAATTAAATCGTCATAAGCGCTTATCTGATTATTCTTTAGACTGTAATAATCACTCTTAGTGCGCCTTCTAAAGGAACGTTGATTCTTGAAATATTTATTGTAGATGACATTATAGTGCTTTTTCTTACGCTGAGACACAATCCATTCGTTAACGCGTTTCCGAAACTCTTTAGATTTTTTTCGAGTGACCCAAGCAATGCGTTGTGAAAACGAAATAGGCACGCTAATATCTAATATGGGTCGGCTAGATGCATTAATTCTTGCTAGGTTTTCATCCGCTATGGTATACTTTATCTTGCCATCGGCTACCATATTTATGATTTCACCAGTGCTTAGCTTACTATCTAAAGTGTCTATGTGTATGGTCCCTCCTATTTCATTGGAAAGGCTCATAATACGCTCGTAATAGGCGGAATTACGTCTAATGGAAACCGTATCGTTTATAAGCTCTATGGGATCGTGAATAAGCGCATTATGCAGGCTTTTCCAAGATAATTGTCGGAAATTATCTGGTTTTTTTTGCACCAGCACCTGTTTGGTAAGGTACAAGTATTCCGTAAAGTCAACCTCCCACTTGCGCTGGTTGGTTACGGTCATGCCATGTGCAATTAGGTCTACTTCCCCACTATTGAGTACTTCAAATTGCTCGTCTAAATTATCAGAAATAACAAGTTCTAACTCAAGGTCTAAATCTTCAGCTAACTTTTTAAGGAGCTCATATTCAAAGCCCATAGCTTGGCCCTTGTATAAAAAATAGCTTGTGCTGCTGTAAACGACGAGTGCTCGCAATACACCTTCTTTTTTGATGGCTTCCCAATCCCTATCTGAAGAATTGGCCACAATTTTATTATAGGCCTCAGCTGCAGTCGCGTCCAACGAGGAACGCTGCTTACAATTCCAAAGCATTAACAATGCAAAAACTACTAGGGTTTGTATGGGTTTCATCATAGCTAAAATTAAAGATAATAATTCTTAACTAAACCCTATTTGATATTCCGAAGTTATTCTTCGGCTTCGGTAACGAGAAGCTCTTTTGGTAAACCCAAATCGGAAAGCTTTTTTTCCAAGGCCTCCATCATGGCAGGTGGCCCACATAGATATACAGGTTTTGAGGTATCGAGATTATGCGTTTTCAAGAAGTTTTCATCTAAATAGCCATGGGCAAAGTTGGGATGGTCTTCTTGTGAGAGCATGACGTGGAAGTAATCACCCAACCAATTTTTAAGCTGATCTTTATAGATAATGTCACGTTCTTTATCATTGGCAAAAAACAATTGGTTACCGTTAAGCTCATTTTTTGTTTTGAGGTCTTTTAAAATAGCAATGAAGGGTGTAATCCCTGCACCACCAGCAATAAAACTGCCTTCTCCTTTATAGTTTATGGCGCCCCATGCATCACCGATTATTAAGGTATCACCGACCTCTAAAGTTTCTAATTGCTTGGTTACACCGTCATGGGAAGGATATATCTTAATTACAAACTCCAAATTAGATTCTTCAGGTAAACTGGTGAATGTAAATGGCCTTTTCTCGTCACGCCATTCTTCAGAATTTATAGCAACTTCCGTAGCTTGGCCAGGTGTAAATGTATAGCCTTCTGGTTTATCTGTTACTAAGTGAATAACGTTATGATTAATGTGTTCAATTTTTTGAATAGTTATTTTGTGTTCCATGAAATTTTGATTTTCAATAAGATAATCATCCTATCATCTTTTTTCCTTAAAAATCTTATAAATCCTGGGTGACCTAACCGTTAGTTTCTCTTAAAATAGTATTAAAACTCTTTGGATTGCATGAAATTACCTTAGTTTATGAAAACTAGATTAAGGCATTCTTCTACAAGAAGAAACCAAACTTGAAACCCACATACTATGAAAGTAAAAAAAGACCAAATTACATGCATCTTTGCATCCAACTCTGACCTAGGGCAAAAGTTGAAAGCTTTTTTAAGTTCTTCAAACCGAAAGAACCTAATGATAGATATCTGCAAAACCATGCCATCGGATACCCAGTGGCACGATATTTCCATACGTTTGAATAAAAGTCTTGGCGAGCTTATGGACCTATCTAGAATTAAACCTATCGAGAACACCCAAGATTTTAGCGAAGAGAGCTGGGTTAAAATTTTAGCTAATAATCCTAAAACACTCATTGGTGCGATTATTATTGAAGATGGCACTGTAATGCATATTACCAATTATACCGAAGTTCTCAAGTTTTATAATGTAGACTCTGCTGGTCTTAGCAAGAAACAACAGGGCGAAGAACCTTTAACCAAGCGCCAATCGGATAACGACCGTTTTATTTGATTGCTCAAACATGTTGCTTAAGATAGGTCGACGGTCTTATCCCATATTTTCTTAAGAAACACTCAGAGAAATACGAAAGACTGCTAAATCCGGTTTTCTTGGCTATTTCGGTAATTGTCCATTGATGTGTATATAATAGGTCTATAGCTTTATGCAATTTATAGTCATTTATAAACTTTAAAGGCGTTTTTCCATTAAGCTTAAGCATTCTTCTGTATAATTTTGAATAAGACATGTCTAAGCCTTCCGTAAGGCTTTTAACATTTAGGTCTGGCCGCTCCCAGTGTTTAGCCATAAATTTGGTAAGCTTAGAAAGAAATGTTTCTTCACTAGGACTTAAAGTCTTGATTAGGGCATCATCAATTAGAGCATTGGAGTTTTTGCTTTTATAAAGGTCTCTTACAGGTGTGGAAATTACAATCTGTGCATTGGTCATCTCACAGATCTTTTTCGTGTGTTCAAATTGGTCTTCCGTGGCCTTGCTAGAAGTTGTCAAAGCTATGTTTAATCGTCGTTTGAACGATTCGTGTTTTGGCGTTACGTATTTAAATTTGTGCTGTATGTCTAAAGCGCACTGAATGGCATCATTTACAGATTTGAAATTTATCCAATAGCTATTATTATCTGATTTATGTTGAATTGCGTTATACTTGGATAATGTTTTATTAACACTAGCATGAAATTTTTGGGTAAATATGGTATACTGGGCAGCTTCTACCCTTGAAAGATAATCACTGATTTCAACAACCATAAATATCATATAACCTTAATTTATATGAATTTACGGATTTTATTTAAAATGTCTGTGCCCTACTCTATCCAATGGGATTAAACTTCCCGTCTTAATATTTCTAAGGGAGAACTACTAATCACAGACCTAATATTGCTCAACCCAATTAAAATTACAAGTAAGGTAATTCCTGGAATAAATATGAGAAAAGGAATATATGAAGGCAGAAAAGGCTCCTTAAACACAAACAAGGCTAAGGCCTGGCTACTTATTATGGCCAGTACTACGCCAACGGTACTTCCCATAAGCCCTAAGAATGTATATTCTAGAGCCGAAATTTTAAGTAATTCTGAGCCTTTAGCTCCAAGTGTTCTTAATAGTACGCTCTCTTTTATACGCTGATATTTACTGGTTCTAACTGAACCAATTAAAACGATAAATCCAGTGATAATACTAAAAAAGGCCATAAAGTTAATCACCCAAGAGACCTTATCCAGAATATCTTCTACAACCGCGTAAACCTGCCTTAAATCAATAATGGTAACATTAGGAAACTCAGCCACCAGTTGTTGCTGAAGCTGCGCAGAAACTTGTTCATTCTCTGCTCTTGTCGTAAGCACATTAAATTGAGGGGCTTTTTCTAAAACACCATTAGGGAAAACTATAGAAAAGTTGAGTTGCAATCGTCCCCAATCTACTTGTCTAATACTTCCAACAACAGTTTCCATCAATACACCTTGCACATTGAAAACTATGGTATCACCAATGCCAACTTTTGCGTCCTCAGCAAGATTGTCCGATATTGAAATCTTTACTGTCTGCTTGGGGTCCTGCTCAGCAATCCATTCGCCTTCCATCAACACTTCTGAAGCGATAAGACTGTCCCTGTAAGTAGTTCTAAATTCATGATTTAAAATCCAACGTCTTACCTGCCTTGCCGTATCCTTGCGCATTTCGTTGACAAGTCTGTCCTTTATCTTGTACATACGCATGGTAACCAATGGAATATTATCTATAATAGGAACTTCATTCTTTTGTAGTTGATCTACAACGGCCTCCTTTTGTTTGCTTTGAACATCAAGAATAATAAGGTTAGCATTTTCGGCTGTAGGACCTACTTCTGTTTTTGCTAAAAGAATATCCTTGGTAAAATAAAGCGTACTTATAAGAAAAGTACCTAGCCCGATAGCGGAAACCAAAACAATGGTCTGATTGTTTGGCCTAAATAGATTGAGAAGACCTTGCCTTAAAGAGAAACTCCAGGTTTTTGGAAAATAACGCCTTATCAAAGCCATAAATACTTTGGATATATAAGCTAGGACAACAAAGGTCACAACTGCTCCACCCACAAAACCCAGGGCATATTTAAAATCCCTTATCAACCAAAACGAAAAAGCCAACAAAAACAGTAATATTATTAAAAAGATAATCGTTCTGCTCTTCTTGGGTTCGTTGGGCTCTTCTGTAACACGTAAAACCTTTAATGGTGACACATACCACGTATGCAATAACGGCAACAAGGCAAACAATACGGACATAAACAAACCTAAAAACACACCAATAAATAGTGGTTTAAACGAAAGTGCGACATCTAGCTCGAAAGGTAAAAATGCTTTGAGCACATACGGAAAAACACCTTGAATGGCTGCACCTACTGCCGTTCCTATTGTTCCTCCTAAAAGACCTATTCCCGCGATTTGAATTAAAAATATAATAAAACTCTGCTTTCGGCTAGCTCCAAGGCATTTTAATACTGCAATAGCTCGCAATTTTTCCTTAATATATATTTGAACAGAACTGGCAATCCCAAGGCACCCTAACAACAAAGCTATAAAAGCCGCTAGATTTAAAAACTTACCTACATTCTCATAACGTCTGCCCAAACGGCGACTTGTACTTGTATGCGTATCTATATCTGCATTTTCAGCGTCTAGTATGGGGTCAATTTCATCATCAAGCCGTTCTAGGTCTAAGGTGTCTGGTGCTTTAAAGAAAAATTGATACTCCTTTCTGCTTCCAAACTGAAGCAGTTCTGTTGCTTCAATAGTGCTGTATGGAATTACCACAGGAGGCGCCACCGATGTGGACACTGCTGTGCTTCCCGGAATCGAATTCAGCACACCTAATATAGGAAGCGTAACCTTTCCTACTTTTATGGAGTCACCAACTTCTATTCCAAATTGTAATAATAAGGTGGCATCTACGAGAGCGCCATTTTTGTCTTGATATGATGATGCAGCGTCTTCAGGATTTGTTTCCATTTGACCATAGAGGGGAAAATCACCTTCAATACCTCGAACCCTGACCAATTTAGTACCATCATTTTTTGGAAACGCAATCATAGATACAAAATTGACTTCCTTAGCCTTTGGTTGGAGGGAATCAATTATGGTCTGAACACGCTCCGTAGGCTCCTGCCGTGTATCTATAATAAAATCTGCACCCATAAGGGTTTTTGACTGTTGCTTTACATTATTGGTAAGATTTTCACTGAACAATTGTATAGCAACCACAGCAGAGATGCCAAGGATTATAGATGACATAAATAGAAGCAGTCGGATTTTACTCGCCTTAGCGTCTCGCCAAGCCATTTTAAAAAGCCATGACGTCTTAGTCTTTATAGCAGGTGGTTTAGCTTCCAAATTATGCAGTAGGTTCATTAGTTAGGATTTGTCCTCCTTTAAGTCTTAAAATTTGTTGCGTACGATTGGCCAAATCCAAATCATGAGAAATCATAACCAAAGTGGTACCAGCTTCTTTATTCAAATCAAATAACAACTGAATGACCTTTTCTCCAGTTTCCTCATCCAAGTTACCCGTTGGTTCATCTGCAAAAAGTATAGAAGGTGAGTTGGCAAACGCTCTTGCCAAGGCCACTCGTTGTTGCTCTCCTCCAGACAACTGGGAAGGATAATGATCTAAACGGTCTGCCAAGCCAACTTTGGTTAAAAGTTCTATTGCTTTGGGCATGGCATTCTTATCCCCTTGAAGCTCTAAGGGCACACTAACATTCTCTAGGGCAGTCAATGTTGGTAAGAGCTGAAAATTCTGAAATATGAATCCAACTTCCTTATTTCTCAGTTGAGCACGCTCATCTTCATTTAAATTATTGAGATTATGGCCACAGAGCTCTACACTGCCAGAATTGGGATCATCCAATCCAGCGCATAAGCCAAGTAATGTTGTTTTACCGCTTCCAGATGGTCCTACTATTGAAAATGTTTGTCCTTTTTCAACATCAAAGGTAATATCCTTTAATACCGTTAATTGTTTTTGGCCTGTTGTATAGGTTTTTCCCAAGCCATTTATCTTTAATATCTTTGACATTATATTCTAACAATTTTTGCGCGTTTTACGCTATGACGAAAAATACACATTTGCAGGCAATCCTACCAATTCAGAAAGGTATTAAACTCATAAAGTTTTGTTATTTTCTAGGTATAATTTTATGTGTTAATTGTGCCGATTCTAAACAATCCAAAACAACAGAAGAGCCTGCTGTATCAGAATCCGAAAAAGAACCAAAGACTGCTGATACTCCTAATTCCAAAACCATACTCTGTTTTGGAGATAGCATTACTGCAGGTTATGGCTTGGATGATACTAGTGAGGCATATCCCGCGCTACTACAACAAAAAATAGATAGTCTTGGCCTTAATTATACCGTTATTAATTCTGGATTAAGTGGGGAAACCTCTGCTGGTGGTCTCAGTCGTATCGACTGGGTAATGCAACAAGACATAGACGTATTTTTATTGGAGCTCGGCGGAAATGATGGCTTACGTGGAATCCCTTTGACCGAAACCAAAAATAATCTTGAGCAAATCATTGAAAAAGTAAGGACCAAAAATCCTGAAACGAAAATAATTCTCGCTGGTATGGAATTACCGCCTAATATGGGTCAAGACTACACGTCTGAATTTAGAGCTGTTTTTGCCGATATTGCCAAAACGCAAGATGTAAAGTTCATTCCTTTTATCTTAAAGGATGTAGGTGGCATCAAAGAGCTCAACCAATCAGATGGCATACACCCAACAGCTGAAGGACATAAAATTGTAGCTCAAACCGTTTGGCAAACTCTAAAGCCATTGATTAATCAATAATTTAATCACTTTTATTTAAGTGATGACATATCTATAACAAAACGGTACTTCACATCACTTTTGAGCATACGCTTATAGGCTGTATTGATGTCTTGCATTTTTATCATTTCAACATCAGAGGTAATATTATGTTTCCCACAAAAATCTAGTAATTCTTGGGTTTCAGCAATTCCGCCAATAAGTGAACCTGCAACAGATTTTCTACCCATAATCATAGGAACGGTAACCAAAGGTGGTTCTAAAACACCAAGAAATCCTAATATGACCAGAGTTCCATTAACATTGAGTGTGTTGATGTAAGGATTAAAATCATGCTCGTATGGCACAGTGTCCAAAATTAAATCGAAACGTCCCATGGCAGCTTCCATTTGACTCTCATCCGTAGATATAATAACCTCATGAGCACCTAAGGCCTTGGCATCTTCAATCTTGTTTGGTGACCTAGAAAATAAAGTGACGTGTGCACCTAGGGCATTCGCTAATTTTAAGGCCATGTGTCCCAATCCACCTAATCCAACAACAGCCACCTTGGTTCCTTCTCCAACATTCCAGTAACGTAAAGGAGACCAAGTTGTTATCCCAGCACATAATACTGGTGCTACGCCTGCCAAATCTAAATTACTAGGAACACTTAGCACAAAAGCTTCATCTACCACTATTGATTGTGAATAGCCACCATGTGTATTGGTTTGCAGGTGCTTATCATAACCACCATAAGTACCAACCCATTCTGGACAATACTGTTCCAAATCATTTTTACAATTCTGACATGTTCTACATGAATCCACCAAGCAACCAACAGCTACAATATCACCAACCTTGTGTTTAGAAACATTGTCTCCAATTTGTTTGACGCGACCAACAATCTCATGTCCTGGCACTACGGGATATTCGGTCATACCCCAATCATTTTTAGCAAAGTGCAAATCCGAATGGCATACACCACAGTATAGAATATCAATTTCCACATCATCTGGGAGAACCGTTCTTCTTTCGATTTGAATTTGTTTTAAATCTGCATCTGAGGCTTCTGTGCCAAAGGCTTGAATTGTATTGGTTGTCATTAGTCGTGATTTTTGATATTTAGCTCTTAAGGTACGAATCTTTAATTGATATTCATCTTACATTGTAAGAAATATTAAAGAAATAGATTGTTTATGTTAAACAGATAGTAAGATAATGTTAAGAATACTGAAACAGACTACCATTACGATAAACTAGGTGTAACTTACGCAAAAAAAAGATGCGCATATTTGTAGACATGGATGATGTGTTAGCAGACACTTACGGCAAACACATTGAATGGTATAATAAAGAGCATAAAGCTGATTTGTCTCTTGAACAAATAGAATATGGCGAAGTATGGCAAAATGTGCCCGAAATACATCAAGACAGTATTCGTCGCCATGTTACAAGTCCTGGATTTTTTAGAGAGTTGCAACCAATTGAAAATAGCCAAGAGGTAATGAAGGCGTTAAGCCAGACCCATGATGTGTATATTGCAACAGCGGCATCGCAATTTCCAAATTCTCTAAAAGAAAAAAGCGATTGGCTAGATGAGCACTTCCCTTTTATAAGCTGGCACTATCGCATATACTGCGGTTACAAATTTATGTTAAACGGTGATTTGTTGATTGACGACCGTAGCTACAACCTTAAAGACTTCGAGGGAGACACCTTATTGTTTACTTCGCCTCACAATGTCAACGAACACGGTTTTATGCGTGTTGACAATTGGCTAGAAATTGCGGAGCGCTTACTCTAGTATTAAAATACACCTCGGCAATTATCCTTAAGCGAAACGGATATGCGATCTATTTCAGTAGCACCAGATGGGATTTCTTGCAATTCCAAACCAACATAATCATTGTTTGATTTCCATTCTGCTATTGTTTCACTAAAAAACGTGCTAGCTGCCTCATCGGTTTCATAAACAATTAGTTCGTAAGCTTCACCTTTATCACCGCCAAATCTGGTAACCACCTGCCATTCACCATTAAGTTTGAAGGAGGTATTAGTGTTGTCTGATTGTGGATAGTACTTATCGTCTGAGGGTTTCAATAAAACCCAAATATCTTTATTATGTGATTCTGGATAAACCCCTAGCGTTAAGATCCTACATTTAACGGAGTCTCCTTCTACAGGCGATAAGACTTGCACTTTTTCTATAGGATAAGTCACTTGCAGCTTGTTTCCTGTATCAAAAGTCTCAATGTGTGGCATCGGTTCTATATTTCCGTAAGTGTAACCACCATAAATCAACAAAATGGCACCAATAATACCAACGGCCACACGAAGTGTTGAGTTTTTAGAATAAAACAAACCAAATAAAATGCATACGACACCGGCTAGGGTAATAAAAATTCCAGAAGACATAATATTAATTTTTTAAGTTAGAGTTAGTCAAACCTTAGGCTAATAACTATTAAAGATACGATTTTTATACATCATTTCAAATAAGATTATGTGATACGTTTTCAGAACCAATGGTTTAAAAAGAAAGCCCTTGTCATAAAATGGACAAGGGCTAACCACTAACTTAAACACTAAAATTAACTTATTTTATATCGGACAGTTCTTGTTTTAAAATGATGTCACGCTCTGCCACTAAAATTCCATCAACCATTTTTGGTTTAAGAATTCGGGTAATATCACCTTTCTTAGCTAAGCGCTTTCGGCAATACTTAGATACTAATGGGTCATCATCAAATAAAAATGTTTCTATTTCGTATGCTTCTCTAGACGGTTCTTTAACAACGGGAAATAGTTGCTTGTATTGCTGATATCTTCTATCATTTCCTGGCACGAAAGTATAAATGGTATAACGACCGTCGTTATCCGTTTTTACCCAAACTCTATGATGGACATATCTTTTACCGTTGTCTTCCCTTAAATCAAAATTCCCGTATTCATCGGGTTGCTCTACATATAAAATAACATCCTTTGCAGGTGTTTTACCGTCGGATTGATAAATAACTCCTGTGAGTTTGAGCTTTTGGTCCTTTAAATTAAAGTCAGGAACACTATCTATACTACTTAAATTCCTAGACCCATAATCGTAAATCGGGTTCAGGTCTTTGGACGCTTTGGAATTGTTCTGGGAATTTACAATAGAGATGGTGCTGTAAAAACACACCAACATCAGAAGATTCATTATTTTTTTCATGGGGCATTAACGATTTGATAACCAAAGTTCTTAGATTACCTCGTGTAATGCCAATTAATTACATAAACCGGTAAATTTGTTCGATATTCAGCATGAAAATGCAAAAACTGCCGATGAAATGAATACAATTCGTATCGATTTCATTTTGAACGATTGACATAACACCTCATTTATTTTTGAGATAAAAACCTCTATAATCTAACACCTTTTGCAAGTACCTAAAGACGTCATTTTAAGAGCTCTTATAGCTCTAAAACAGGTTTGTATTTTATCGATAAAAAATGTTTTTTGTCCGGTATTTTCGCACTTTATCTATGAAATATGCATTTAAAGTGTTAAATATTTTTAATGATTTTCCTTGTTTTTAAGTATAATTTGTATAGATTTGCTTCACCAGATGAATTAAAAGAACTCAAAAATGAAACCCAAAACTACCCTACTTTGTTCCATTTTCGTTTTGATGATTAGTTTTTCCTATGCGCAGAAAAACAAGTCTTCCCAAAGTATTATTAGCGGAAAAGTAAACATCTCTAAATACCACAGCCGTGAAGAACTTGATAAGCTGCCTAAAGGTGCCTTATTAGATCTATACATTGAGCGTATTGAGGTTATTGTAAACATATTACCCAATATAGCTTTTGCTACTAAACCTGGAGTTACCATGGCTTCTTTAGGTATTCCTGAAACAAAAGATAATAAAAGAGCATTGAAGGAAAACATCGAAGCCTCTTCAACCTATTTTGATAAGGCTGTAGAATTTCAAAGAAAAATATTGCCATACTCTGATACATCAGATTTGATTGCGGCCATTTTATTTTATGAGGAAACTTTAAAATCGCTTCATACCTACGATGATTTTAATAGAGAGTAATTGTTGATTATTTTAGTTAGTAAAGCCCTGGAAAACCTAGGGCTTTTTTTATGTTTCTAACTTAATCTACAATAACCAAAAAAAGAAAATAAAAGCGTTCTCTGTTAAAATTCGGGTCCTTATTCATTTATTTTGTAGGTATTTTCATCTTTATATTTATTTTTTGTGCATTTCATCGATATTTTTTGTATTTGGTAGGTATTCTTAATATGTTTGGTTCTTATTGATACAGAGCCCAAAACTGACATAAAATTGAATTAACCTACTATGAAAACAATACTTAAAATCACGTTATTTTTCGTTTGTGCATCCTCTTTACTTTTTGCACAACAAGAAAAAGGAATAATTGGTTACAATAATTGGTTAAATAATTGGACTGATTTTAGTCCGAGTCAAAAAGACTATGGTGAGCCTACCCAAATATTGAGTGGAGACATTACAGAAGACACAAAGCTCACAAAAAATAATGTCTACCTTCTGTTGGGAGACGTTTATGTTGTAAATAATGCCAATCTCATCATTGAGCCGGGAACAGTAATCCTAGGAGATTTTAAAACGAAAGGATCTTTGACTATAAGTAAAGGCTCTAAGATTATTGCCGAAGGTACACAGACCGACCCTATTATTTTTACTTCTAGCCGCAGTGCAAAGAAAGCGGGAGACTGGGGAGGATTGTTTGTTTTAGGCAATGCACCTACTAATATGTTTGGTAATGCTGCCTCTTTGGAATTTGGTCTACAACCCACTTCTTTTGAAACTATAAGTTATGGCGGCGATGATGTAGACAGTAATTCTGGTGTGCTCAGATATGTAAGAATTGAATTTGCCGGAAAAAAAACAAAAAACTTTGGCAATTTTAACGGACTTACCTTAGCTGGTGTTGGACATGAAACCGTTGTAGAAAATGTCATGGTAAGCTATTGCGAGGGCAACGCTGTCGCGGTACTTGGTGGCAAACCTTTCCTGATGAAAATGGTTTCCTTTAGAGCTAATCAAAATGATTATATCTTCAATTATGGTGCACAAGCAGACATACTGAACTCATTGGCCATTCGCTCACCATATGTATCTAGTCCTTATGGGTCTAGATGTTTGGTCGTAAAATCTTATGACGAAACAGAAAGCTCAAATTCAACAAAAAAAGAAACCGTAGTTAATGCCGAAAATTTAACACTAATCAATGTTTCAGATAATTTGAAATCTGATATTGAAGTTGGTCTCGTAAAAGAGGCAATATTTATTGATAAGAATACAACCTTCGCTATTGACAGAAGTGTTATCTCGGGATTCTACCCTGCTGTCTATCTAGACGAGTCTATTAAAATCAATAATGAAAATTTAGAAAAAATACAATTTACCAGTACCTATTTCAATAATTGCAAAGGAAACATATTTGTTAAGAACTATTCCAATAACGATGATTTAGAAAATTGGTACGG
>CAZGDG010000012.1:0-7227 GCA_964524415.1 uncultured Flavobacteriaceae bacterium | reverse complement strand
TACTTTTCCTATGGATTGGCTTTTCAGTGCTAACACTTACGGTTAGCGCTCAGGTTGTAATTGGTGCACCAAATTTAGGGTTTAGTCAGGCTTGCGCAAGTGCTCAATTTAACACCTACAGTGCTACTTTTATTTTCTCGCCGGAATCTGGTTTACAACCCAACAATCAATTCACGGTGGAAATGTCGGATGCTTCGGGTGATTTCTCAGAACCTACCCTATTATTCACATCACAACCAGGTGAAATTACCGTTTCACCAGCGACAGTAAATTTTAGCATTCCAGAAACAACTGCAGGAGAGAATTATCGTATTAGAATAAAAAGTAGTGCTCCGGTGGCAACAAGCAGTGGTTCCGTTCCTTTTGCAGCATACTTTAAGCAGCAAGATTCACCATTTACAATCAATAATTTAGTAGCTACTGCTGCATTTTGTTCTGGCGGAAGTTACTTGCTAACGATAGATAACCCAGGTACAGGAGATAATGATTCACCATTAAACTATCCTTCCCTAACCTTCAATTGGTTTAGAGAAACAGGACCAACAACATCAGAGTTTATAGCCCAAGGGGAAAGCTTGGAAGTCAGTGCTGCAGGTACATACTTTGTGGAAACCAACTATGGTAGCTGTACGTCGAATTCATTCTCAAACAGAGTAACCGTAACTGAAGTATCCAGTGGTGAAGCTACAGCGAGCATTGTATCAAGCTTAGGTAATCCCTATTGCCCTGAGCAAGGAATGACCACTCTTAGCACGCTTGGAGGTAATTCTTATCAATGGTTTAAAGATGGCGTTATTATTCCTGGTGCTACGGAGCAGATGTTTCAGACCAATGAATCCGGTACATTTTCAGTTCAGGTAGATTTAGGCACCTGTTCGGCTTCTGGTTCAATTGTACTTGAGAGTTTATTATTTGAAAGTTCCATTAATGTAGATGACATAAACACTATCGAAGATGGCGAAAGCCTAACAGTAATGGTAAGCACAACCGCTTTGCAACCGATTTTTGAATGGTATTTTAATAACACTTTAATCCCTAATGCAACCTCAGACACATTGGATGTTTCTGAATTTGGAGATTATTCCGTTGTCATAACAGAGACTCAAGGTTGCGAAGGTTCAGTGGCTTACGATTTTTCCTTACAAGAGACTATCGACCCTTTTCCTGAGGTTTCTAAAATACCTAATGTCATTAGCCCAAATGGCGACAACATTAATGACACATGGATAATCCCACAACAATATGTGAGCGGTACAAATACAGAAGTTGAAATTTACAGTAATCGTGGCCAATTGGTTTTTAAAACCAACAACTACCAAAACGATTGGCCTCAAACCGATTTGGGATTAAATAGCATCAACCAAGTTTACTATTACGTCATAACAACAAGCAACAACAAAACCGAAAAAGGTTCAATAACCATAATTAGATAAGGTGAAAGTGCAACTCCTCATATTATTTATATTTCTATGCCTGGTTCAAGCCGTGTGGGCCCAAGAAGGAGACGGTGTTGTTGCCTTAAATTTGCCTATTCGAAACTCTTTAACCTTTAATAGATACCTCATTAATCCTACATTCAGTTTTGTCAGGGAACAGACTAAGTTCATCAGCATCACAAACAAAAGGGAATGGGTACAATTCAATGATGCACCACAATCCTACATTGCCAATTATGGCGGACGTTTTAAAGAAAATATTGGTGCAGGCCTTAGTTTATTTCAACAAAACTACGGTGTGCTAACAACCTTTGGAGGGGTTTTAAATTTTGCTTATAACGTCCAAGTATCAAGAGGCTCAAATCTTACGTTTGGTCTAAATGTTGGTGCTTATCAAAGTGGTATAAACACGTCTAATGTCGTTGTCAATTTTGAAGATCCTGCATTACAGAATGTGCCACAGAACTTTTTATTAACGGTAAATCCAGGTATTAACTTCGGTACTGAATTTTTTGATTTTGGAGTGGCTGTAAACAATTTGGCCCTTTACAATTTTGAATCTTCAGAATTGCTACAAGATAACCCTGAGCAGGGCATCCAAGCACATGTAATGTACACTGGATACATGCAAAGTCGAGGGTTTTTCGACAACAGCAAATTTTCTGGATTGCTTCGGTCGGAGTTTTATAAAGATCAGACTATTTTATCTGGTATTGCTATGCTTACCGTTCCAAAAGGAATTTGGGCTCAAGTAGGCTACAACTCGGTTTTTGGAGCATCTGCCGGTTTAGGTCTCAATATTACAGAACACATTGCTGCCGAATATAATTATGAGCGCGCCATAGGAGACATTAGTGCTTTTGGACCCTCACATGAAATTACTTTGGCTTATCGGTTCAGTCCAAACAGACGACTTAGATATAGTAACGACGATGAAGTTGCCGGATTAATATCTACGGATAAGAGACGAGTCTACAGACGTCGCGCCAATACCTCAAAAACATCAAGAACGGCACAAAAATCAACACCTCAACCAAACTCCCAAAAAGTTGAAGCTAAAAAGGTTAGTGTAGCGGCGGCGAATACGGAGACAGAAGCCAAGGCAGCGGAAGAATTAAAAAGAGCGGAAGCAGCAGAGGAAAAAGCAAAACAAGAAGCTGAAGCACAACGATTGGCCGAGGAAAAAGCAAGACAAGAAGCTGAAGCCAAGGCCCAGGCAGAAGCCCAACGCTTAGCAGAGGAAAAAACAAGACAAGAAGCGGAAGCCAAAGCTCAAGCAGAAGCGCAACGCTTAGCGGAAGAAAAAGCGAGACAAGAAGCCGAAGCCAAAGCCCAAGCAGAAGCGCAACGCCTAGCCGAAGAAAAAGCGAAACAAGAAGCGGAAGCCAAAGCGCAAGAAGAAGCGCAACGCTTAGCTGAGGAAAAAGCGAGACAACAAGCGGAAGCCAAAGCACAAGAAGAAGCACAACGCATAGCCGAGGAAAAAGCTAGAAAAGACGCAGAAGCTAAAGCCCTGGCTGCAGCGGAACTGCAACAAGACTCAACTGCTGAAAAAGATTCCATAGTTGTTGACGTTGCAACATTAATTGAGGAATCAAGCGATGAGCGCACTAAGCAGATGCTCAATATTGAAACAGAAACTAAAGTGTCTTCAATAGAACAGGCCAACTTATTGAGGGAGTTGGATAGTATGGTCATGGTCAAGGATGCAGACCTCAAAGCGTTAAAACAAGAGAATGACCTCTCTGAACAAGGCATTGCTGTTCAACCAAGACCATTTAAAAGTATCACTGCCGAAAATCAAAGACTTCAAGCTATACAAACAGATTTAGATGCTCTTATAGAATCCAGAAGTCAAAAAATTGAAGAATTAGAAGAACTGTACGAAGAGACAATAATTGGAGACACCTTAACTAACGACGTGGTTCTACTGTATTATAAAAAGGAAATAAGACGACTCAAGTCTGAACAGCTCAAAGCTCTAGACACTAAGGCGCGATTAGATAGTCAACTAAAAGATATCCGTGTGGCCACAGAATTTGAAAGAAGACGTCGAATTAAGCGTGCGGCCTTTGACAATGAGGAAGAACGTTACAGACAAGATCGTGCGGCATTGAAGAACATTAAGGAAACCACCGCAGTTAGCAATTCAGGTGTTAGTATCAATGAGTTTGACTTTGGAGAAGAGCTTGGTAACAACATTAAGATCTTAAAGAATATAAGCAATACACCAGATGGTTATTATTTAATTCTTGCTGTACATAGCAACGTTGAAAAACGAAATGAATTTGTTACAAAAGTAGTTGCCTCGGGCAATAAGAATATAGATTTCTTTTACGATGTAAATACGTCCAAATATTATATCTATAGTAAAAAAGTAAACGACATAAACAATGCAAGACAAGAGCTGAATACAAGAGGTAATCAACCTTATAATTCTAAAATGTCCATTGTTAAAATTGAAAATTAATAGTTAAGCACGTCTATACTTGTTTAGCCCCTCGAACAAGTGTAGATAAAAAAAGAAAAACCATGAAAAGACCTACTAACCAGAAATCAATTAGATTTATAATAGATTTCATTTCAAAATGTTATGGCGTCTTATCTAAACCAAAAAATAAGATAGGGCTTCAGTTTAATTCGCTACAGCGAGCTTTTAGCATTGCCATGTTGGTACTTATTTTAGGTACCAACACCGAAGCATTTGCACAGCTTCCTGTACCGTTTACACCACGATTAGAGGGCGGAAGCATAAAAGTAAAAGGGGACATCGTTTTTATAGGAAATAGTATTGTTACAGGTGCTGGACTTCCGCAGCCCTATAACGGCACACAAATAAACAATAACCAAGAAGGTGTTTATATCAATGTTGAAAGTGGTGGCGACCCAGATATTTTTAGTTCAAGTAGCGCTGATTTAGTTACGGACAACTCTTGTAAGCGTATTTTATACGCAGGTTTGTATTGGGCTTCTGTTTATCCGTTGGAAGTGGCCAACAATCCGTCTGTCCAATTTGAAGGTACACCAAGGCTTGAAGATTGGAACCAAATAAAGTTTAGACTACCAACAGGCGACTTCATTGATTTAGTAGCAGACAACGATCCGGATGCACCCGGCGAAGAGGATGACATCATATTTGATGGTTATGAATATTATGGGCCTGGTGTAGAGAACTCGTTTAAGGACTCACCAATTATCTGTTATAAGAATGTTACTAATCTATTGCAAGGTCTGGCGGAAGCAGATGGCGAATATACCGTAGCAAATCTTAGAGCCACAAGAGGTAGAAGATTAGGGGGTTGTTCTGCTGGGTGGACCCTTGTTGTAATTTACGAAAGCCCTGTGCTTCCAAGTAAATACATTGCCCTTTTTGATGGTTATGCAGGCGTTCAAGGTGGAGCAGAATTGGATATTCCAGTATCAGGATTTCAAACCCTACCTGCTCCCTACCCTGTTAATGCAAACATTGGAGTGGCAGCGTTAGAGGGAGATATTGGTATTACTGGAGATTCATTTCAATTCAAGGCAAGCACGAACCCAAATTTTACAGTCATATCAGATGCCATAAATCAAGAATTCAACTTTTTTAACTCAACGATTACCAGAAATGGAG
Organism: uncultured Flavobacteriaceae bacterium; assembly: GCA_964524415.1. Classification (GTDB taxonomy): domain Bacteria; phylum Bacteroidota; class Bacteroidia; order Flavobacteriales; family Flavobacteriaceae; genus Winogradskyella. Next base: position 2,178 of record CAZGDG010000012.1, on the reverse strand, counting down.
TTCACAATGTGGACAGGAATCCTCCTAGCTTAAATACGCTCGGAATGGATATAAACAATGTAGATATTCCAAATCCAGGTAACACAGTACTGCCCAATGATGCCACGGCAGGTGATTTAAAATTAACTACAAATGGAGATGGTTATGGGGCCTTTGCAACAGCTTTTTCTGTAGAAATTATTGAACCAAATATCGTTTTAACCAAAATCGTTGAAGACGAATTTGGTAATGATATTGGTGGTCAGGTTGTGGATTTAGGACAAGAGCTTACTTATGTTATCGGTTTTCAAAATACTGGTAATGATGACGCTATAAATTTTACGATAAGGGATATACTTCCAATAAATACGATTTTGGATTACCCTTCTGGTTTAACGCTTCCTCCTGGAGTTACAGTTCAAAGCTATGACCCTGACACACGGGAAATAGTTTTTGCAATTGATGATTCTTTAGTGGAAGAGTTTGACCCAGCTTATGAAATAAGAATACAGGTTACAGTTGTTGAAAGTTGCCAGCAATTGGTTGATGTCTGTTCAGACCTTATTCAAAACCAGGCTTTTGCAACGTATAGCAGTGAGACCAATCCAACATTCCAAATTACGGATGACCCAAGTTATAGCAGCAATACAGGATGTTTACTATCACCACAGACAACAAACTTTCTAGCCGATCTAGACGATTGTGTCTTTCAGGAAACGGTCACCCTATGTGGGGACTCTGTTGATATAACAGCAGCCGAAGGCTATGATTCCTATATTTGGTCCACCAGTCCATCTTTTACTCCTGTTATTGGAACGACACAAACCATTACGGTTGATGCCTCAGGAACATATTATGTGCGTAACATCGCGGCAGCTCCATGTCAATCTATTGATCAAATATTCGAAGTTCAGTTATTTGGAAATAATATTACTAATCCGGTTATTCCATACGCTGATGAGGTTGTCACCTGCCCTAATGATGGTAAATTACTACCAAATATATTCTTATGCGGCGCCAATGATTCAAGATTTATTCAAACAAATATTTCAGATTCGTCTTCAATTATATGGGAGCAATTGGACGAGTCTAGTTGTCCAGCTGTAGCTGATCCAGATTGTGCTAACGAGGATGATTCCTGTACATGGAATGAGGTTGAAACCGGTCCTGACTTTCTTGCCGACACGGCTGGGCAATTCCGTTTAACCATAAACTATGACGGTGGTTGCTTTTTGCAATTTTATTTCAATGTTTATGAGAATTTATTGGAACCAACAGTAACCGCAACGGATATCATCTGTGCTACTCCTGGTAGTATTACAGTAAACAATGTGCCGTCTGGTTATGAGTACAGCCTTGATAACACAAACTGGCAAGCTAGCAATGTATTCTTGGTGAACACACCTGGTTTTTATACGGTTTACATCAGACAAGTTGGTGTAAATACCAATCCATGTATTTTTACCGTGCCAGACGTTCAAATTAGAGCGAGGGATTTCAATGTAAGCTCTACAGTTGTGCAGCCGTTCTGTCATGGTGGCTTGGGCAATATCCAATTGGCAGCGAATGATGCCGATCCGCAGTACTTTTTTACTTTAACAAGTGGTGGTAATCCGGTTAACAGCGTTGGTCCTACAATGGATAACAGCTATACTTTTGAGAATCTAAATCCAGGCACCTATACTGCAACGGTAGAAACAGAAGATGGCTGTATCTATTCTGAAGATATTACTATAGTTGAGCCGCCACTACTTACGGTTACAGCAGCTGTTACTTCTCCACTTAATTGTACTGATGGTGAAATAACGATTTATCCAGATGGTGGCACACCACCATACTTTTATTTCGTGAATAGTACTGTAGATTTCCAAACTGTTCCTGTATTTACAGTTACAGCACCTGGAACTTATAACATTTTAGTTATAGATAGTAATAATTGTGAAGCCACAACTACGATTGAAGTAGGTGAGATACCTGAACCAGATTTCACCATTAATACCACAGATATTCTTTGTGGTGCATCTGGTGATACAGGTTCTATTAATATTAACGTCACCAATCCAAATGGAAACAGTTTGGCCTATAGTATCGATGGTGGCGTTACATTTGTTTCGTCATCTGTTTTCACTGGACTCGGGGCTGGGGATTATGATGTTGTGATAGAATACACGTCTGGCACATCGGTTTGTAATACACTTG
>CAZGDG010000011.1:21491-45058 GCA_964524415.1 uncultured Flavobacteriaceae bacterium | reverse complement strand
TTTAAAAACAGCTATTGAAAACACCAACAACGAGGTTAAGGACTGGGCAGCTGTAATGGCAGAACCTACGGTAGCGTTGGATGACATAATTGAAATAAGTACACTAGAAACCAAAACCAGGGAAATAGCCGGTGTTATCGTTGAACAATTGGAAACGATTGATTTTACATCCCCAGAGATTGATTACCTAGAAACGCCCTTATGGCTGGATGCCGCGATGGAAGTTTTAAAAGACCAGAAAACCAATCTTGAAATGTTACGATTGGAGCAGGGCAATTTAGACCGTGTACGCGAGGAACTGGCAGAAGCCAGACGGATGAAGAATGCCTTGAAGGAAGTCTTTATTCCTGAAACAAAAGCGAACATTAGAAAGATTGAAATTTATTTGGGCGATGTGGAACGCCTTGCTATCGGTTGTGCCAAATTGGTAAAAAAGAAAAAGGAACGTAAATCACAGGTGTCATGATAGTGCGGATGAAGGAAATATTGTTATTTACAAGCGCCAGTGATGTCGAAGATACGATTCAGAAACTTGGAGAAATTGGCGTAGTGGACATTAAAGAGGTGGTTACTCCAAGTAATGATGATGTATTGCGTTGCCAACAGAATTTGGAGGCGGCCCAAAAGACGATATCAATATTGGAAAACCACATTCCTGACAGTAAGGATAATGAGCCATCTCCCAAAGATAGTAATGGCAAAGACCCTAAGCGAATAATCGATAGGGTGCTCAAATCTCAGGAAATAGAGCTTAGCTTAGTCCAAACTTTAGATAATCTTAGGGATCAGCTAAAGTTTTATGAAGTTTGGGGCAGCAATTTCAAAAAACAGGATATTGCCTATTTGGCCAAAAAAAATATTTATGTGCGTCTCTATCGTATAGACAGTTCCCTTAGAGAGCTTATCCCAAAAAAGGCTCATGTGGTGGCGTTTTCAGAAAAAGATGGTCAATTGCCAATTGTGCTTTTTACTCAAGATCCTAAGGAAAAATTGGTATTTAAGGAAGACACATTACCAGAACTTTCTTTCAATGATCTTACACAAGTTTATAAGAGAAAAGAGCGACAGTTCAATCAGATTTCATCGTTTCTAAACCAACAAAAAGAATATTTGCCAGTCTTAAAAGCTTATCTTGATGTTTTGACCGATAGGCTTAATGCAGAGAGAGCCTTGGGAAGTATGGGTCATATCGAGGGTAAGGTAAAATATCTTAAAGGGTACATTCCAAAGCAACATGAGGAAGAATTTAAAACCGTAGCCCATGCCCAAAATTGGGGATTTTCCATAGCAGAACCTAAGAATATAGATGATGTCCCAGTCTATATCAAAAATCCAAAATGGATAAGCATCATTAATCCCATGATGAAATTTATAGACATTGTTCCTGGTTATAAGGAAATTGACGTGTCCATATATTTTCTCATCGCTTTTGCCCTATTTTTCGCCATGTTAGTTGGTGATGCTGGATACGGCCTTATTTTTTTAGCGTTAACTATTTTGTTACGTAAAAAGATACCTGCGCAACTACGCACCTTGATTTATGTACTCAGTGGTTCAACAATCGTTTGGGGTGTTTTGAGTGGTACCTATTTTGGTGCTGAGCAAATTGCCCAATTACCTTTTTTAAAGGATTTAGTGATTCCTAATATTGCAAGTTTCGGTGTAGACAACATCAATTTTATGATGCATCTTTCGTTTTTGATTGGAGCTGTGCATCTTACCATTGCTCATGGAATTCGTGTGTTCCAATTTATAAATTCAATAAAAGCAATAAGCGAGGTTGGCTGGATCAGTTTAGTTTGGGGTCTATTCTTTATCACGGAGCAGTTGGTTTTAGGAAAACCAGCGCCAAGTTGGTACATGTCGTTGTTTATTGCAGGAGCACTTTTGGTGATTTTGTTTTCTAAAGAGAGTACGAGCTTTTTTAAAAGTATGGGCGCGTCCATTGCCAATTTGCCACTGAGCCTCATCAGTGGATTCTCGGATATTGTGTCTTACGTTAGACTGTTTGCCGTTGGAATGGCAACAGCCGCTGTAGCAGCAAGCTTTAATAATATGGCTTTACCCGATGGCATTTCGGGAATGGGATTCTTGGATTTAATCATGGCGGCTGTAGCCTTACTTCTTGGGCATACCTTGAACATTGCTTTAGCGCTAATGGCCGTAATGGTACATGGTATAAGACTTAACATGTTGGAATTTGCTGGACATTTAGGTGTCCAATTTTCGGGCGAAGCCTACAAACCATTTAAATTAACAACAGAGGACAAGCATATTTAAAACAATACAAAAAGAAATAAACTATTTAAATTATACGAACTATGGGATTTTTAACATTTATACAAACATCAGTTGAAGGGCTTGGCGATATGGGCATGTCATTAAGTATTGCTGCTATTGGTTCTGCCATTGGAACTGGTATCGCAGGCATGGCGGCTATTGGTGCTTGGAAGAAAATGATAACCAACGGACAAAAGGCGGCTACAGCACTACTTATTTTTGTTGGAGCACCTCTGTCTCAAGTAATCTACGGGATGATACTTAAAAACGCCATTTCCGACGCGAATCTAAATCCGGATTCTTATGTCTGGCAAATAATAATAGGTCTGTTTGCAGGAGCTGCTATGGCTGGTTCTGCCATTTTTCAAGGAAAGGCTGGTGCACGAGCTTGTGACGCTATTGCTGCTGGTGCCAATGATACGGCTAAGTATATCATGATAATCGGCGTGGTTGAAACCGTGGCACTGTTTGTTATGATATTTACGATGACTGGATTACCGAGTTAAAGTTCCATCTTATCTCTATCTTAAAAAAAACAAAGCTCGTTAGATGGTTTGGATTAGGTGCCAATTTACCTTTTGAGTCAAGACCAATTAAATTCATTACGTCTAAAATAAGGTTGAATACTTATGAGTAAGCAGTATTTACAGTATAGTTCGCTTGGCCTATTGCTAGTAAAATTCTTTTTGCTCTACGTGTTACTTTTGTTTCTTGCTTCCCTTTTAGGCCATGGGATATACGCTTTTTTTTCTGGTAACGCCTTTGACTATAATAGTATTGCGTCGTCAATTTTATTTGCTATAGTGGTGTCTTCTATTACAGCATTTATATATAGGAATATGATTAAGGACATATTTAGTTTTTTAACTAATGAGCATACCGAAATTCCTCATAACCGAAATATTTCAAAAGTGGTAATGGCAAGCAAATCAATCCAAATAGATAATCTAATAGCGACACTTCAAAATATGGGAATGCTGATTACCTATGTCAATCGCGATAAAAATATTATAAAAATGAGGCAAAAGTTGATTTTTCTTAGTGGTTGTGGTGCACTGCTATATTATAATAAAGTCACAGAGGAAATAACCCTCATAAGTTTTTCGCTTTTTGAAAATACCCTTAATGATTATTCTAAAAAAGTAAAACAGTTTAGTCAGAAACTGAATAATGAATTTAGTCTACAAAGTTAAGCTCAAGCACTGGTCATCTCTTTCTTAGCCAAACAACTTCTGTTTCATCCAAGCCGAATTCATCTCAGCAATATTTTTAATGGAAATACCTTCTGGACATTCAACCTCGCAAGCACCTGTATTAGTGCAGTTGCCAAAACCTTCCAAATCCATTTGGTAGGTCATCTGTTCTAATCGTTCGGAAGCCTCTGCTTTTCCTTGAGGTAAGCTGTTGAGGTGATTTATTTTTGCTGAGGTAAACAATGCCGCTGAGGCATTTTTACAAGTGGCTACACAAGCACCACATCCAATACAAGCTGCTGCATCCATAGCCTTATCTGCAATGGCTTTAGGGATTGGAATGGCGTTGGCCTCTGGTGCGGTTCCTGTTTTGGAGCTGATGTAAGCACCAGCTTCAATAATACGATCAAAGGCAGAACGGTCTACCACCAGGTCTTTTATTATTGGAAAGGCCTTAGCCCGCCAAGGTTCTACCGTTATGGTTTCACCATCTTCAAAACTGCGCATATGTAATTGGCAAGTGGTCATGTTGGGATGCGGACCATGCGCTCTACCGTTGATAAACACACCACATTGACCACAAATACCTTCGCGACAGTCATACTCGTAAGCAATGACTTTTTCATCTTTTAATACCAGGACCTCATTTAATTGGTCCAAAGCTTCAAGAAAAGACATATCGTCAGTTAAGCCATCCACCTCATAGGTTTTAAATTCCCCTTTGGCATCTGGATTATCTTGTCGCCATATTTTAAAAGTTACCTTCATCTTTCAATATTATTTGTAGCTTCTCACCGTAGGTTTTACAAACTCAAATTTAAGTTCCTCTTTATGCAGTTTGAATTCACCATTGTTATATTCCCATGCTGAAACATAAGAATAGTCGTCGTCCACACGTAACGCCTCTCCATCTTTAGTTTGATATTCTTCCCTGAAATGGGCACCACAGGATTCCTCGCGCTGAAGCGCATCTTCACACATTAAAATTCCTAATTCTATAAAATCTGCTAAACGGTAGGCTTTTTCCAATTCGGTATTCATTTCGTTTTGGTTACCCGTAACTTTTACATCGGTCCAAAAGTCTTCCTTAAGCTGTTTTATTTGTGTGATGGCTTTTTCAAGCCCTTCTTTATTTCGGCTCATAGCACATTCCTGCCACATGATTTTTCCTAATTCCCTATGGAAATGGTCTACCGTTTTAGTTCCCTTGATGGATAGAACTCTTTTTATGGACGCTTCAACCTCATGCTCCGTTTTTTCAAATTCTGGATGTTCCGTTGAGACCTGTTCATTTTTTATTTCGTTGGCCAAATAATTATTTATGGTATTGGGTAAAATGAAGTAGCCATCTACACTGGCTTGCAGCAGGGAATTAGCGCCCAATCTGTTTGCACCATGGTCGGAAAAATTGCATTCCCCAACCGCGTATAGTCCTGGTATCGTCGTCATTAATTCGTAATCTACCCAAAGACCACCCATGGAGAAATGTGCAGCAGGAGAAATGAGCATCGGAGTAGTGTAAGCGTCAATTCCCGTGATTTTTTTATACATTTTGAAAAGGTTGCCATAACGATCCTTAATCGTTTCAAGGCCAAACTTTTCAATGGCATGCTTAAAATCGAGATACACAGCATTTTTCAATCGTCCAACGCCATAGCCAGCATCAATGCGTTCCTTCGCAGCTCTCGAAGCAATATCACGCGGTGCTAAGTTTCCAAAACTGGGATAACGGCGTTCTAAGTAATAATCGCGTTCCTCCTCTGGAATATCTTTGGGCGCTCTGGTATCATCTTTTTGTTTTGGTACCCAAATACGACCGTCGTTTCGCAATGACTCGGACATTAACGTTAGCTTAGATTGTGCCTCACTAGATTGTGGTAAAGCTGTCGGATGAATTTGAGTAAAGCTAGGCGCTGCAAAAAAGGCGCCTTTCTTATGTGCTTTCCAAATGGCACTACCGTTACATCCAATAGCCAAAGTAGATAGACGGAATACCCTAGAATAACCACCAGTAGCTAAAACCACAGCATCAGCAGCATAGCGTTCCAATTTTCCGGTTACCAAGTTGCGTACCACGATACCTTTGGCCTTACCATCGATAACCACAAGATCCATCATCTCACTTCGTGGATACATGGTTACCTTCTTGGCCCTAATCATTTTATAAAGTTGGGAATAAGCCGCCAGTAATAATTGTTGTCCTGTTTGTCCTCTGGCATAAAAGGTTCGTTGAACCTGAACACCACCAAAACTTCTGTTGACTAAGGTGCCACCATACTCCCGAGCAAACGGTACGCCTTGTTGTACAAAATGATCAATTAAAGGCGCGGATAATTCAGCGAGACGATACGTATTGGCTTCCCTAGAGCGGAAGTCGCCACCCTTGAGTGTATCATAGAACATACGATAGACACTATCACCATCATGCTGGTAATTTTTAGCGGCATTGATACCACCTTGTGCTGCTACGGAGTGTGCACGACGTGCAGAATCTTGATAGCAGAAACATTTAACATCGTAACCCAATTCTGCTAAGGTTGCGGCTGCACCAGCACCACTAAGGCCTGAGCCTACAACAATAACATTGAGTTTCTTTTTATTTGCAGGATTTATCAGTTGGGATTTTAACTGATAGTTTTGCCATTTTTTTTCTAATGGCCCTTCTGGTATCTTAGGGTCTAGCTGAGGATTCATTAGTCCTAAGATAAACGAAAAACCATTCTTTTACAAACTATTTAATGTTGAAATTTCTGTTCCTTCAAGTGTTAAATAATACGTCATAACATCAACAGTCATGCAGGAATGTACAGGAAGAATTAAGAGATAATCACCTATTGCATAATGGTCAAAATCCTCGGAAGGTACTTTAACAATACCATGTTCTTGAGATACACGTTTTAAATAAGTGTTTTTTACTATTTTTCCCCAGCCTGAAGCCGTCTTCTCAACCACCTTTCCATAAATAGTGGTGCCGTTTTCAATAATTCGGTCCTTCGAGAAGTGAATCCCACCACCATAAATGACTATTTCAGAACGATTTTTATGTTTAGCGACAATTGGGCAGGCCATAGCCACAGCGATATCTTCTAAAGTGTTAGAGCCAATTTGATGTTGCATGAGGTCGTAAAACACAAAATTTCCGGGACGTATTTCATCAATACCTTGGAATTCTTCTGAAATACTACAGCTTGGTGTGTCACCAAGTGATACGATTAAATCAGGATAAGCTTCAAGATATATGCTTTTGAGTTGATTAATGATGCGCAATCCATTCTGGTGGATGTTTTCTACACATTCCTTTGATTTGCACTGATAAGTATGTCCAGCATGATAAAGAAAACCCATGAACTGCATATGTGGGCTTTTATCAATGTGCTTTAGTAGGTCATTTATATAAGTGGTATTGTTAGGGTCAATTCCTGTTCTACCATATCCCACGTCGATTTGAATAAACACATTGACCTTATGAGTGAGGTATTTTTTTAAATACTGAACACTTTCTGTATTTTCAACGGTTAGGTTTAATGTGATGTTTGAAGCGAGGGTGTTAATAGTGTCAATTTCAAGGATATTGGTAGGAAAAGCAACGGTAATGTCATTCCATTCCTTAGCGAAATAGTTGGCCATGCTTAAAGAGGATACCGCAATCTTATCAATACCAAAATCCTTAAACCAACGACCGATTTCCAAGGACTGATGCGTTTTAAAATGCGGCCGAAATTCCAATTGGTGTCGTTTCGCTTTGGCTGCCATTTTTTGGATATTGGCTAAGCATTTGGTTTTACCTAAGAGTAGAGTTGGTTTTATGATGGATTTAAAGTCTTCCGATACGGTTTTCATTTAGTTCAATTTTTCGAATTAAAGTATGCGACATCAAGAAGGTATGAAATTTAATTTCAAAATTTAACCTTGCAAAAATTAACATAAATCAATATCTTGATAAAACACTTGGTAACCCTTTTAATTTTTTAGCATCTATATTATACAATCTACAAGAGTTTTATTTATGAAATCATTTTTACCTATATTTTTTCTTCCATTCTTATTTTTTAGTTGTTCAAATGAGCCCGCTGAAGTGAATGAAAGTATTGTTGTGTCTTTTACAACCGATTCATACAGTGCGTCTGAGGAGGCTGTAAATTCTGAAGTAATTATAAGTATTGAAGTAATTGGAGGTGTCACTTCCGAAGATGCAGTTATAAGTCTTGCGATAGACGGAGGAACAGCAGATACTGCTGATGTCTCAGATACATTACCTGTTTTAATAACCATTCCTGCAGATGACTATACAACCATGAGTACATTCGATATTTCTTTGTCCATTGTAGATGATGATATTGAAGAGGATACTGAAAATTTAATTTTAAGTCTAACCTCTGTGTCTGATAATGTGTTCATTGATGTTACAAATCAGGTCAATATTACCATAACCGATAACGATAGCACCTTTGAATTGCAGGGATTAGAATTTGCATTAATCAACTATATTGTTGAAGTACCAATGGATTTAAATAATGATGGTATTTTTTCAACAGATTTATTGGAAGAAGATATCATTTGTGTAATGGACACTATAGAATTTAGACCAGATAATATCGTTTTTGACCCAACTTACCGCTCAACAGGTCTCGTAGTAGTTGGAAATACACAGCAAGAAATATGTGTTGATCCCGATGGGAGCGGGCTTACTTATGAGTTAGTAGATGGGATAATAAATTTAAGTTTTTTACAACAGTATTATTACTCTGGAGTATTATCAAATGATAACACAATAATTGAATTTGATATACCCTTCGAATATATTATTGGTTTTGGTTTTTTCGGTGGCAACCAATATATAAGCCAAAACAATGGTGTTCAATCATATACTGGAGGTGTTATAGCTATATACGAAATTATAGAGTAATTCGGAAGTATTGTGTTCAATGCTAATAACCCTCATTCTGTTAATTTAATTTTTCCATAAAATTTTACTGACTTTCAACCCACTTCCTAGCATTGACAAAGGCTTCTAGCCAAGGCGAGACTTCATCTTTTCGGCCTTCAGGATAATGCGCCCAATTCCACTGAAAGGTCGAGCGTTCAATATGTGGCATGGTCACCAAGTGTCTACCAGTTTTATCGCAAAGCATAGCCGTATTAAAATCAGAACCATTTGGGTTTGCTGGATAACCTTCGTAACCGTACTTAGCCACGATATGGTATTTATCTTCAGCATAAGGTAAACTGAATTTACCTTCACCATGTGAAATCCATACACCCAATGTTGTGCCGGCTAGGCTTGATAGCATTACCGAATTATTCTCTTGAATTTTAACAGATGTAAAGCTGCTTTCATGTTTATGGGAGTCGTTATGAACCATTTTCCCATGCACTTCATGTTCTGGATAAATCTCATCCAGTTCCATAAACAACTGACAACCATTACAAATACCAACAGAAAGTGTATCTTCACGTTTAAAGAAATCCTGAATGGCCTTATTGGCTTTTTCGTTGTACTTAATGGCACCAGCCCAACCTTTTGCAGAGCCTAAGACATCCGAATTACTGAAGCCTCCAACAGCGCCTAGAAATTGAATATCCTCCAAAGTCTCACGGCCAGAAATTAAGTCGGTCATGTGAACATCCTTAACATCAAAACCAGCTAAATACATCGCATTGGCCATTTCACGTTCGGAGTTGCTTCCTTTTTCTCTTAAAATAGCGGCTTTAGGACGTTTTGTCTCCTTGAGCGCAGTCGAAAGGTTGTCAAGAGGTCTCGACTGCGCTCGACCTGACAACATATCTTTTAATTTCCCTGTAAAGTGACTAGGGAATTTATAGCTTAGTGGTTGGTTTTTATAGTTGTTATAACGATCGTCGGCCAGGTTATTTGCCGTTTGTTTTTTATCCAATAAATAGGACGTCTTGTACCACATGTCTCTTAGTCGTGAGATGGTCATGGTAAAGACATCGTTACCATTAATTATTCCTAAGACATCAGAATTGGTGACCTTCCCAATGTTATGGAATTCAATTCCCGCCTTTGATAACACGTCTTCTATGGAATCATCCACGGCCTGAATAACGATTCCTGCATTTTCAGCAAATAGAAGTTTAAAGGAATCTTTTTCGCCAAGAGTGGTCAAATCTAATTCTGCACCGAGATTGTTATCCGCAAAACACAATTCCAAAAGCGTTGTGATTAATCCGCCAGAAGCCACATCATGCCCAGCAACAATTTTATCGGCTTTTATTAAATTTTGAATGGTATTAAATACGGTTTTTACATAGTCTGCACTTTTCACTGTTGGCGCTTTAGTTCCAATCTTATTGTTGACTTGTGCAAAGGAACTGCCTCCTAACTCAAAGTTACCTTGTGAAATATTTATGTAGTAAATGGCGCCAGCATTGCGCTTAAATACAGGTTCAACGACCTTGGTGATATCGCTACAATTTGCACCTGCTGAGATAATAACCGTTCCAGGTGCAATAACATCACCATCTGGATACTTTTGTTTCATGGATAGTGAGTCCTTACCGGTAGGAACATTGATTCCCAAATCAATAGCGAATTCAGAAACAGCTTCAACTGCTTCGTACAGACGTGCATCTTCACCTTCGTTTTTACAGGGCCACATCCAGTTCGCTGAGAGTGATACGCTTTTAAGACCATCTTTCAAAGGTGCCCAAATGATGTTGGTCAAGGCCTCTGTAATTGAATTTCTGCTCCCAGCAACGGGATTTATAAGACCTGAAATGGGTGAGTGGCCTATTGAAGTTGCCACACCTTCTTTACCTTTAAAATCCAGTGCCATAACACCAACATTATTTAAAGGTAATTGCAAAGGGCCAGCACATTGTTGCTTGGCCACACGGCCACCAACGCAGCGGTCAACTTTGTTGACCAACCAATCCTTACAGGCTACAGCTTCAAGTTGAAGCACTGCATCCAGATAGTCATAGAAATTATCTGTATTGTAAGCGACGTCTGCATATTTTTTGACTACAGTTCTATCGGACATGATGGTTTTGGGAGAACTCCCAAACATGTCAGAAAGTGCCAAGTCCATTGGTGCATCACCTTTCGATTTCGATTTAAAGGTAAAACGATGATCACCTGTGACATCACCAACATCGTATATGGGAGACCGTTCTCTATCTGCAATCTTATGCAGTGTCTCTAAGTTATCTTGACCAATGACCAAGCCCATACGTTCTTGGGATTCATTTCCAATGATTTCCTTGGCCGATAGGGTAGGGTCGCCAATTGGCAGTTTATCTAAATCAATTAATCCTCCTGTGTCCTCTACCAATTCCGATAGGCAATTTAGGTGGCCTCCAGCACCATGATCGTGGATGGATACAATAGGGTTGTGGTCGCTCTCTACCAAACCTCTGATGGCATTGGCAGCGCGCTTTTGCATTTCTGGGTTCGAACGTTGTACGGCATTCAATTCAATGCCTGTATCAAATTCACCTGTATCGGCTGATGACACAGCCGCTCCTCCCATGCCAATGCGATAGTTGTCACCGCCAAGAATAACGATTTTGTCCCCTTTTTTTGGTGTGTCCTTTAGTGCCTGATTGGCCTTGCCGTAGCCTATACCTCCAGCAAGCATAATCACTTTGTCAAATCCAATTTTTTCAGCATCTTCCTTATGCTCAAAAGTGAGCACGGAACCCGCTATTAAAGGTTGTCCGAATTTGTTACCGAAATCCGAAGCGCCATTACTAGCTTTGATGAGAATGTCCATTGGCGTTTGGTATAACCATTTACGCTCGGGAAAAGCTTTTTCCCAAGGGCGATTCTCTTCTAGACGCGAATATGAGGTCATGTAAACGGCTGTTCCAGCTAAGGGAAGTGCCCCTTTTCCACCTGCAAGTCTGTCTCTGATTTCACCACCTGATCCTGTAGCTGCACCATTGAAAGGTTCTACTGTGGTTGGGAAGTTATGCGTTTCTGCTTTCAAGGATATAACCGACTCAAAATCCTGAGTGGTATAGAAATCTGGAATATCAGCACGTTTTGGAGCAAATTGCTCTACCACAGGTCCTTTGATAAAAGCGACGTTGTCTTTGTAAGCCGAAACAATATCGTTAGGGTTCTCTTGCGAGGTCTTTTTTATAAGTTTAAATAGTGATGACGGCATTTCCTTTCCGTCTATAATAAAGGTGCCATTAAATATTTTATGACGACAATGTTCTGAGTTCACTTGAGAAAAGCCAAAAACTTCTGAGTCTGTAAGTGGTCTTCCAATACGTTCGGAAACCTCTTCGAGATATTTTATTTCCTCATCGCTTAGTGCTAATCCTTCTTGTTCGTTGTAGGCAGCGATATCATCAATCTCCTTAATAGCCTCTGGTTCAATATCAATATCAAAAATAACCTGGTTAAGACCCTTATATTTTTCAGAAATCATGGGGTCGTAAGAGCTGTCATTTTTATTTACGGCAACAAACTCCTCAATTCTAACAATGCCGCTAATGCCCATATTTTGGGTGATTTCCACCGCATTGGTACTCCACGGTGTGATCATCGCGGCTCTTGGTCCAACAAAAAAAGCATCAATCGATGCTTGTTCTATTTTTGGCTGGTTCCCGAATAACCATGTTAATTTTGAAACAGTTTCAGTAGATAATTCTTTTGTGGCTTGAACGGCAAAAACTTTGCTGTTTTGGTTTCCAAAGAAGTGAATCATTAGATGCAGGAATTGATGCGATTAATAAAGCGCAAATTTACGCTTTTTTATGGGATTTTCATTTCGGAATAGGCAGAGCAGAGGTGAAGTTATCCACCGTTAATTGACATTAAAAATAGCGCTTTAAAATGCGCTGAACTGAATTATAATAGGACCTCCCAAAAATATTGAGATGTACTAATAAATAATACAATTGATACAGGTCAATGCGCTCATTAAAATGAATGGAAACGGGAATAACGTCGTGATAAGCCTCATAAAAATGGGAGCTGAACCCTCCGAATAGTTTAGTCATGGCAATATCCACTTCGGCATGTCCATAATAAGTTGCTGGATCTATGAGATAAGGGGTTCCATCTTCTCCAATTAAATAGTTTCCACTCCACAAATCGCCATGAAGTAGTGAGGGTTTTACATCGCTACACAATGATTCAAGAACATTTTTAATTTCTTTTTGTGATGGTATTTCCTTAGAGTTCAATAAACCTTTAGAAACAGCCAACTCCAACTGAACACCAAGGCGGTTGATACTATAAAAATCTATCCAACTTGTTGAGGGGGTATTCTTTTGAGCTAAGGAACCGATGAAATTATCCGAGGATAGCCCAAAGTTTTCGGCATGACAATTATGAAGTTGAGCGAGTTGAGTTCCTAATTTATTATAATCCTCTCTTTCAGGAGTTTTGGAGGCAATGAATTCCATCAATAAGTATGGTGTTTCATGGTGAGCCCCTACTGCAATGACTTTTGGTGTAGCAATAGTTTGGGTCTTAGCAATTAGATCGAGACCTTGAGCTTCGGCTTCAAACAAGGAAGTTTTTTCTGCTGTGCCACATTTCAGGACATAAGCGCCTGTTTTTGTTTCAATTTTAAAAACAGCCGAAATATCACCACCAGATAGTGGTCTGTAAGAAACAATGGAGGTGTTGAGGATATCTTCTAAATGTGATGTCAAAACCTCCATTGCAACTAATTATTGTTTTATTAATCGGTAAGTTTTACTTTTGTTAGCTATGATAAGTTTAATAATATAAATTCCTTTTTTAAGGCTACTCACGTTGAAAGCTCCATTAAGAATAAGACCACTACCTACCTTTTGACCTAAAACGGAGTATAAGTCGTATTCTATGGTTTCGCTTGAGTTAAAATATACCATATTACCACTAACGGGATTTGGACGCATTACCAACTCCTTAACATCGTTTTCATTTACAGAGAGGTTAGAAAAGCAGGTCCAAGACAAATTATCAAGTCCTACTCGCGCATTTCCTGAATCGTTATCTTGAATTACAACTTGAATTGATCCTTCAATATTTATGTTTTCCAGTGTTACCGTTTGGGCCGCATCCCCATAGGCGATAGTGCCAACGACCGTTCCATTGACCAAAACATCTAAAGTGCCATTAGTGCCAGAAAAAATGCGTTGTGTGGTAACCGATAGATTGCCAATTCCGCCAGCAACGGTAGGTGATGTTAATGAACCTGTATCACCACCCCTAAAATCAATAGTTATGGCTCTACTTCCAGAGATGGTTTGGTCTGTTCGCGCTTCATTAGCGTTCCAAGTTCCATTTGCGCCGGCCCATGAGCGGGTTGTGTACTGCGAATCATTGGCAGGCATATTTTCAAAATCCTCAGAAGCACATTCGGTTGTACCTGAGCCGTTATTGGTTGTGGTTTCACAGGCTTGATTACTAAAATCCGATTCGTTGCCTGCAGCATCCTTTGCTTTAATAGTAAAACAATAATTGGTGTCTGGTACAAGTCCTGTTACTGTAAATTGCGTTAATGTCGTGTTCACCGAAAAACTACCATCAATATAAATATCATAAGAAGTGACACCGATATTATCAGAGGGTTCGCTCCAGTTTAGCTCTATGGAATTGTCCGTAGGGTTGGAAGCGGCGAGGTCTGTAATAGCATCAGGGTTTTCATTATCAGTAGCACCAGACCATATCAAGTTAGCATAGTTAGGATTGTCCACAAATGGATTTCTATTGTTTTGATAGTTAAATACCACATTGTTTCTATCGATTTCCTTTTGCGAAACAGGATCATTGGCATGCCAGGTCAACAAGATATTTAAGAAAGGGTCTGCCAAAACCTTATCGTTACTACCGTCGAACATTGGATAGGAACTCCAATTATCAACCTGATCCTCGTATCGTGTAACAAAATAGAAATATATTCTAGCGACATCACCTTTAAATTCATCAATAGGTTCAAAAACGGTTCCTGTATAGCCAGCAGAGTAACCGCTATTTAAATTGCCACCAGCTTTAGAGCCGTTTAGGGTTGGGTTGCTTACGCCACCTTGTGAAATCAATTGGTTATCATCTACCACGCCAAAGGGAAAACTACCTCGTAACCCATTAACTCTGCCATCCGTTGGGATAACGGTGTGGCCATCATCTACCATAGGACTAGCTTCATTATATGTAGACCGTGGGATGATATGCTCTTTGTTATAGCATTCGCCCTCACTACTGAAATTACCGGCACATTCATCTGCAGGGAAGAAGTAATTATAAGGGTCTGGGCCAGTTGGGTTTTCAGAATAAATATCTAGAATAGACCCATCATTTTCGTAATACAAATCTAAATCACTTGTGCCATAGAGGCCATCCAAGTTATCGCCTTGATCATTGTGTAAAAATTCTGGAGACAAACCGTTATTAGTATCGTCAATAATTCGTTTGAGTTGCGATTTTAGAGCGTAACCAGATAGGCTATTGGCCGAGTCATAATAATTTGCTGGAGCCTGAGAAAACCCAGCTGTAACAATTAAAACAAAAAATGTTATTAAGTAGATTTGTTTCATAGAATTATCTTCAATTATTTTTTACGAGAGAGCAGCGCCATGTAAAAGCCATCAAATCCAGATTGATGGGCCAGTATTTTTTTATCTTTTTCAAAGGTGAAATCCTTTCCTGCTTCCGAAGTTAAGAAATTTTCAATTTGCTTTTCGTTTTCGGATGGTAATATGGAGCAGGTAGCATAGACTAGTTTTCCACCGGGTTTTACCATTTTAGAATATTGCGCTAAGATGTCTTTCTGTGTGTTTTTAATGTTCTCGATGAAGTCTGGTTGCAGCTTCCATTTGGCATCAGGATTTCGTCTAAGTACGCCAAGACCTGAGCATGGTGCATCAATGAGCAGACGATCTGCTTTTCCATATAACTTTTTAATGGGCTTGGTGGAGTCTATAACCTTGAATTCTACATTATGGACACCGTTTCGTCTTGCTCGTAATTTGAGTTTTTTTAATTTACTCTCGTAAATATCCATGGCAAAGATTTGGCCTTTATTTTCCATTAGGGAAGCAAGGTGCAATGTCTTTCCACCAGCGCCTGCACAGGCATCGACCACTTTCATTCCTGGTACGACCTCTAGATATTCAGCAACCAATTGTGATGATGCGTCTTGTACCTCAAACAAACCTAATTTAAAGGCTTCGGTTTTAAAGACATTGGCTCTTTCCGTAAGTTTTAGAGCAGACGGATAACCTTTAATATATTCGCTTACAATACCCTCATCAGCTAAGGTGTTCTGAAGTTTTGCTTTCGTGGTTTTAAGCGTGTTGGTTCTCAGAATAACGTCTGCTTGTTCGTTCTGTTTGGCGATTTCCTTAGTCCAAAGGTCTTCACCTAATTCCGCAACACCGAGCTCATCCATCCAATCTGGTATGGATTCTGAAAACTTTCTAATTTTTGAAAGTTCGTCAAAACGTCCCTTTATTTTTCGAGATGGCGTGTGTTCAAAGTATTTCCAATCGGGAAGTTTAATTCCTTTAAGTGTCGCCCAAACAGAAAATAGGCGCCATAGGTTATCGCGGTCATAGGGAGCCTTAACGTCTGCAATTTCTGCATATAGCCTTTTATACCTTACAATTTCGTAAACCGTTTCTGCAATAAAACCTCTATCGCGACTTCCCCAGCGTTTATCCCGCTTTAGTAAGGATTGAACTACCTTGTCGGCATATTCATTTTCATTGAAGATTTTGTGAAGTCCATCAATTACGGCAAAGCATAAATTTCTGTGTAGTCGCATGATTAATTTTAGATAGCGTGCAAAGGTAAACAAATGTAATAATGATGCGTAGTTTTGGATTTATTTCTTTCTACATTTGAAAAAATCCAGTTTAAAATGAGATTGATTATACCATTGTTGCTTCTTAATTTGTTAATTTTCTCTTGTGAAGGTGCTTACAAACGTTCTAAGGGTGTTGCACGTGTGGAGTTTGAGCATATTCTTCAAGATTCGACATTGAGCATTAGAGCGTTGGATTTTAACGACGAGTATCTGTTTTATGGCAGTGCTGATCATATTGGCAAACGCGCCTTGACTTCCCAATTTAAGATTGATTTGGATGAAATGTCCGCAAACAAAGGGAAACACCACTTTAAACATTACATCACTTATAAAAACGATACGCTTCATTTTAGAGCTATCGAAGAGGTCTATGGTGATTTCTTTGCTTTATCCATAGAAAATCCGGCTAGACTCTACAGGCTAAAAAGAAAATCTAACAGGCCAAAATTGGTTTATGAAGAGATAGGAGAGAAGGTGTTTTATGATGCCATGGCTTTTTGGAATGACAAGGAAGGTATTGCTATTGGTGACCCAGTAGAGAATTGCATGAGTATTTTAATAACACGAGATGGAGGCGAAACTTGGACTAAAATACCTTGTGAGGTATTACCAGAAGCAAAAGAAGGCGAAGGTGCATTTGCGGCGAGTGATACAAATATTGCACTAGCAGGAGCAAAAACTTGGGTAGCTACAGGCGGAAAAACAAGTCGGGTTTTATATTCGGGAGATAAAGGTAAAACGTGGGAGTCTATTTCGGTGCCTATTATTCAGGGTAAAACCACGACCGGAATTTATTCCATTCACTTTTATGATGAAAAAAATGGATTTGCCATTGGTGGCGATTACACCCAACCTGATGCTAGTTCAAAAAATAAATTAAGAACTAAGGATGGCGGTAAGACATGGCACGTTGTGGCAGATGGCAATGCCCCTGGCTACAGAAGTTGCGTGCAGTATGTGCCCAATAGTAAAGCGGAGGCTTTAGTTGCCGTTGGATTTAAAGGAATTGATTATAGCAATGACGCTGGAGATACTTGGATTCATTTGAGCGATGAGCCTTATTATACCATTAGGTTTATAGATGAAACTACAGCGTATGCCGCAGGTAAAGGTAGAATTAGTAAAATTACGTTTAAATAAAAAAGAAGCCTTTCGACTTCTTTTTATTTTAATTTCTTGGCTTACCTCGTTTTTTCCGCATTTCCCTTAACCGCTCTAAAAGCTTTTGGTTAAATTCATCTTCGGCACGTTTTAATCTGATAATTTTTTTCGCAGGAATTACACCCTTTAGATTATTGATTAAATCTACCTTTGCCTTGTACATTTCATCCTCGGCAGTGATTAAATCTTGAAGAAGCTTATTTGCTTCGTCATCAGACATTTCTGGATTTTGTCTAATTTTAGATTTAATACTTCTCATGTCTTTAGTCCTAACCGCTTCGATACGTTCTTCGGCAGCGTTGTAAATAGGCCAAAATTTAGTGGCTTCCTCTGGTGTAAGGTCTAATTTATCAGTAATGAAAGCAATCTTTTGTGCTTTAACGCGTTCTCTCATCCTTTCACCATTTTGGGCAAAACTTGCTGCCACGCAGAAAAGTGAGAGTACTATAAGGATTAATTTTTTCATGGTATTATTTTTTATTCAATTATGGTTTCTAAATCTACATGTTCTAACAAATATGATTCTAAGTTATCTTCATTATAATTTGGTTCTACGACATTAAAATTGTGGTCTAGGAAATCTGCTTCGTTTAACAGTTCTGCAAGTTCGTAACTATTCAATCCACGATTTTGAAAGTAAGTCTCAACCATTTCTGGTGAAATGTTCGACGCTGTATTTTTATTTAAAAAAACGGATAGTGCAATAACCAATGCAGCGGCGACTCCAGCAACATAATATAGTTTTCTGCGCCATGCTAATTTAATTACAGGAGTTTTGTCCTTTTCTACGTTTTCAAAAATTTGCTTTTCAACGCTTTCAAAATAATCATTAGGAACGCTGAAGCCTGTTGTTTTAACCTCATCCAATACTTTAGTTTCATTGAGCCTATTGAGAATGCGCTGGTCAAAATCTTCAAAGTAGTCCTTTGGGACCTTAAAACCAGTTGTTTTTATATCTTTTAGTTTATTTGGTTTCATTATTCGTTTACTACCTATTAATGTATCTAGTTCTTAGACTTTAAATGTTGGTTTTGGTTTAATGCTCCAGTAAATAACTTTCAATTTTCTTGACTGCGATATGATAAGAGGCTTTCAGCGCACCTTCGCTAGTATCTAGGATATCTGCCATATCCTTGTACTTTATGTCATCAAAATATTTCATGTTGAATACCAATTGTTGTTTCTCTGGTAGTGCTGCGATGGCTTTCTGCAATTTAATTTGAATCTCTTCACCATCAAAGTAAACATCGGCTTGCAAGTTGTTTATAAGGTTGGCTTTATGCTCTTCATTGTTTATCTGTAGACGTTTGGCTTGTTTGTTAAGGTGTGTAATGGCTTCGTTGGTGGCAATGCGGTAAAGCCAAGAATACAATTTGCTTTCACCTTTAAACTTAACTATACTGCGATATACCTTGATGAATGTATTTTGAAGGACGTCATCCGCATCTTCATGTCTAATGACAATTTTCCGTATATGCCAATACAAGCGCTCTTTATAGAGGTGTACTAATTCCCTAAAGGCACTTTCTTTTGTGGCCGGGTTTTGCAATTGCGCTATAAATTCAGCTTCTTTATTCAAATGCTAATCATTTTTGATTTAGACCGTGATTTAAAGATAAGGTTTAATCGAAAAAACACATATTTTTTTCAAATAATATAAATACCATAAAACCAACGCTTTAGGTTTTAAAATATCGATTAAATGTAAAAAAATATCGATAAAATGCAATTTTTTCTTGCTTGGTATGTTTTTTTGTTATATGTTTGACCTGCTTAACCTATTAACCGTTACCAGTGTCCCCAAATCTGGTAACAAAAGGAAAGGATGCATGTCATAGTGCATCCTTTTTGATTTTATTACGTTTACCGAATTTATTGACTGTTTTATGAATAATTCTTTTCATTGATTAATATTTTTTTATTTTAACGTAAAATTATTGAAAATGAGGAAAGTAGCCCTGGTTATAGCTTTACTTACATCTATTGTTATCTGTGCTCAAGTAGGAGTGGGCACCACCAACCCAGATGCTTCTGCGGCTTTGGATATCACAGCTACAGACCGAGGTGTTTTGGTGCCACGGGTAAATTTAATTGACGTCACAGACGCTACAAATCCTGTAAATGCACCAGCAACTGGACTTTTAGTGTGGAATACCAATACTGGTGTTACCGGAGGTAATGGCGTTGGTTTTTACTTTTATAATGGCGTACAATGGATGCCCATTAAAGAAGCGCAGGTAGACGATGCTGATTTTTATGAAGTGGGAAGTACCAGCGCACCAGATGATATCAATGATAATATGTACACGCTTGGTAATATTGGAATTGGGCAAACAGCAGCCAATTCCAAATTGGATATTACCGAAAACGAAGCGCTTAGGGTTTTGGATATTAGACTGAATGGTGATGTAGAAGGTGATCGTGTCGCAATAAACAATCGAATTACAGGAACGCAGTCTAGCGTGTCAGGTAGTCGTATTACGGGAATTCGAAATGCCATTTCTGCTGGTGGAGGACTATTCACTTATGGTGTAAATAATACTATAACTGGAGATTATGCTTCAACTAAAAAAGGTGTTGTAAATTCTATTACAGGAGGTTCAGGGACGCATTACGGGGTTCAAAATATTTTAGGAGGAGCTGAAGCATCATCAAATCGTCGTATCGCAACTCTTAATCAAATAAATTATAGCGCTGCTGGTAGTATCGAAAGTGGCGTGTGGAATATCATAAGGGGTTCTTCACCCACAAGGAAATATGGTGTTTGGAATGCTATTACACACACTTCAGATGCAGCGGCTTTCGGCACTTATAGCGTTATCTCATCTGCGGGTGATGGTGCGCATCATGGTACATCTAATTATTTGGATGGAGCCGGATCTGGACCAAAGTATGGAAGTCGAAATTTTATCAGTACAACTGCAGGAGGCACTCATTACGGAGTTTATTCCAGAGTGCTAAAACCTGGAAGTTTTTCAGGCTATTTTTTAGGAGATGTCTTTATTGGGACTACTACAGCAAATGGCTACATTATGCCAGACTCCGATGGTTCTAATGGCCAAATTATGCAAACGGATGGCGCTGGGAATGTGGATTGGGTGGATAAAGACAATAACAGTTTTTCATTGGTAAGAGCCAACCTCACTGCTAATCAAGGTCCACTAGCAACAACAGGATGGCAGAAATTAAATTTTGAGGTAACGGCCTTTGACACCAATACCGAATACGATACTGCTAATAGCCGCTTTGTAGTTGGTAACACTGGCTATTATACTTTAAATGCTGGTTTTCAAACCAATAGCCAAGGTAATACAGAACTTTACGGTATTGCTGTTTATATAAATGGTGCGCTATATCAAGAATTCACCTCTAATCATTATGGTACGGGTTCTGTTACAAAATCTATTAATTGTATGGCCAATTTAGATGCTGGAGATATTGTGGAGATTTACATCCATAATGTCCAAGGAGCCAATGGTACAAATGGAAATAATGGCGTTGTTATTGACGGTTCTAATAGTAGAACATATTTTGAAATACAGCGCATCCGTTAATCGAAGCTCTGCATGTCTACGAGCCTCTTATAGGCGCCGTTTTTAGCTAACAAATCTGTATGGGTACCTTGCTCAACAATCTCTCCTTTTTGCATCACTACGATAAGGTCTGCATTTTGTATTGTAGATAATCTGTGAGCAATAACAATAGAGGTTCTGTTTTTCATCATATTTTCAAGAGCATCTTGCACCAAGCGTTCACTCTCCGTATCTAAGGCGGAGGTGGCTTCGTCCAAAATCATAATTGGAGGATTTTTTAAAACTGCTCTGGCAATACTCAATCGCTGTTTCTGTCCTCCTGAAAGTTTATTACCAGAATCTCCAATATTGGTTTCTATTCCTAACGGTAACTCTTTTACAAACTCCCAAGCATTAGCGATTTTTAAAGCCTCAATGATTTCTTCGTCAGTTGCATCTTCTTTACCCAAAAGCACATTATTCTTAATGGTATCATTAAACAAGATGGAATCTTGTGTTACAATTCCCATTAAGTTTCGTAAGGAGTGTTTGGTTAGCCCTTTTATATTTTCCCCATCAATAGAAATGCTGCCTTCGTTAACGTCGTAAAAGCGTGTTACCAAATTGGCAATGGTGCTTTTGCCGCTTCCGGATTGACCAACCAAGGCAACGCTTTTTCCTTTGGGTACCCTTAAAGAGAAGTTTTTAAGTACCAAATCATCTTCGTATTTAAAGTAGATATTGTCAATATGTATTTCTTCAGTGAAGTTAATTTTAGCTTTGGCATTTGGTGTATCAGTTAAAGGCGATACCGTATTTAAAATTTGTAATACACGCTCAGCAGCTGCATTTCCTTTTTTAACGCTATAACTGGCTTTGCTTATCGCTTTTGCAGGTGTTAATATATTGTAGGCCAGTCCCATATAAACGATGAAAAGACCAGCTTCTAAATCGCCATCATTTAAAACCATTCGACCTCCATACCATAGCAAAACGGAAATAACCAAGATTCCTAAAAATTCGCTTGTAGGAGACGCCAAGTTTTGGCGATGAAGTAAATTATTAGAGAATTTGTTAAAGCGACTGGTAGAATCTTCGAACTTTTCACCAAAGATTTTTTGAGCGTTAAATCCTTTGATAACCTTTAGTCCACCTAAGGTTTCTTCAATAATAGATAAAAAGTGTCCTTGCTCACTTTGAACGCGATCTGAACGTTTTTTTAAACTTTTTCCAATTCTTGAAATGATAAAACCAGAAACAGGAATAAATATGAACACAAATAAAGTCAGCTTGGCACTAATGAGGAACATTGTGACAATGGTAAAAAGGATCATTAAAGGTTCTCTCACTATTAATTCTAGAATAGAGAGGAATGAAACTTGAATTTCCTGAACATCTGTGGTGATTCGTGCAATGGTGTCACCTTTACGTTTTTCTGAAAAATAGGCAATAGGTAAATCAACAATTTTATGATATAGTGCATTACGAATATCCTTTAAAACGCCATTTCTTAAAAACGTAATAAAGTACATGGCCAAATAACTAAAAAGGTTTTTTAACAAAAACATACTAACCACTAGGATAACCATGAAAATAAGGACGTCATCATGTCCTTCGTTAGCTTTCTGGGTTACAAAATAGTTTAAGTAACTCTCTAAAAAGTCTTTGACATTACCTATACCGTCCCATGTTGGTTTGGTATTTATTTGTTTTGTTTTATCAAACAAAACATTGAGCATTGGAAAGAGCGAAACCATGGCAAGCGTACCAAAAAGCGCATAAAAAATGTTGCTAACAATATTTAAGATTGCGTAGCTTTTGTAAGGTTTGGCAAAGCCAATGATTTGTTTAAAGTAATTCATTCATTATAAATTCATATCCTCTAGGATAGCATCTATGCGGTCTTCCAATAATTGCTCCGTTTTTTTGAAATCGGACACATTGTCCAGTTGGGTATTAACGCTGATATAAAACTTAATTTTAGGTTCGGTACCACTAGGTCTTAAGGCAATTTTACTGCCATCTTCGGTGTAATAAATGAGAACATTGGATTTGGGAATATCTATTGTTTCTTCTTTGCCTGTAGCTAAATCCTTAGCGATTGAGGATAAGTAATCCTCAATCCTAACGACCTTTGAACCATTAACCTCGGTTAAAGGATTTTCTCGAGCTTCAACCATCATTTTTTGAATGGCAAGTGCACCTTCAATACCTTTTTTTGTCAAAGACACGAGACGCTCTTTGTAGAACCCATGTTCAACGTAGAGGTCAATTAACTCCTCGTACATAGTTTTCCCTTTTGCTTTGGCCTGAGCTGCAATTTCACAAGCAAGAAGTGTAGATGTTACGGCATCTTTATCCCGTACAAAATCTCCTACCATAAAACCAAAACTCTCTTCACCACCACCGATGAAATCGAGTTCAGGAAAGTCCTTTATCATTTTGGCAATCCACTTAAAGCCCGTTAGCCCAATTTTACATTCTACACCATAAGACTCAGCAAGAACAGACATCATAGGAGTAGAAACAATAGTTGACCCTACAAATTCCTTTCCTTTGATTTTTCCGGTCTTTTGCCATTGCTTCAATAAAAAGTCGGTCATTAAAATCATAGTTTGATTCCCGTTAAGAATCACCAACTCATTATC
>CAZGDG010000011.1:0-21391 GCA_964524415.1 uncultured Flavobacteriaceae bacterium | reverse complement strand
TAAAGCATTGATTTCTTCTATTATTTCTTTGTCTTGTGGTGGTACCAATTGTCCGCCATCCTGCCAATATACTTTATAGCCATTATATTCTGGTGGGTTGTGTGAAGCTGTTAAAACGATTCCGCAATGGCAGTTAAGGTGCTTTAATGTAAAAGACAGCTCTGGAGTAGGTCGTAAGTCTTCAAATAAATATACCTTTATACCATTGGCAGAGAAAACATCTGCTACCACCTTTCCAAAGGCTTTGCTGTTATGTCTACAATCGTAAGCAATTGCTACTTTTAAGTTGGCTCCTGGAAAAGACTTTTTTAAATAATTGCTTAGACCCTGGGTGTTTTTACCTAAGGTATATTTATTAATACGGTTGGTGCCAATACCCATAATACCGCGCATACCGCCAGTACCAAACTCTAGGTCTTTGTAAAAGCTCTCTTCGAGTTCCTTAGGGTTAGAAGCGATAAGATGTTTAATTTCGTTTTGGGTCTTTTCATCGAACGTTGGAGTTAGCCATGCGTTAACGCGTTCTAAGACCTCAGGCTTTATATAAATCATACTTATAAAATTGTAATGTAAAATTAAGCAATTAAGACTTCTCGGTTTTATCTTCAGATTAATATATTATAATCATTAAGATAAATTAATGGTTTCTTTTATATAGTAGCGTTTCTGTTGTTTTTTTGATCGTAAAATAAGTTCTCCCAAAAACCCAGCGATAAAAAATTGTGAGCCTATTATCATTGTAGATAAAGCAATGTAAAATTGTGGTCGCTGAGTGATTAGGCGTCCCGTTGGATTTAAAAATAGTTTATCTATTCCTAAATAGAGCGCAAACCCGAAACCTATTATAAACATCAACACACCAAGGGCTCCAAATAAGTGCATTGGTCTACGACCAAATCGCGATATAAACCAAATAGTGATTAAATCTAGAAATCCATTTATGAATCGGCTCATGCCAAATTTGGTTTTTCCATACTTGCGTGCCTGATGTTTTACAATTTTTTCACCTATGATGTTAAAACCTGCATTTTTGGCCAATACTGGAATATATCGGTGCATTTCCCCATAGACCTCTATTTGTTTGACTAAAGACTGCTTGTAGGCCTTTAAGCCACAGTTAAAATCGTGGAGTTTTACTCCAGAAGTTCGGCGTGCCGCCCAATTAAACAATTTGGAAGGCAGATTTTTGGTTATAAGGGAATCAAAGCGTTTCTTCTTCCATCCAGAGACCAAGTCGAAATTCTCTTGTGTTATCATTTTGAACAGTTCGGGAATTTCCTCTGGGTTGTCCTGAAGGTCTGCATCCATGGTTATTACCACCTCTCCAGATGCTTGTTCAAAACCCGCGTGCAGCGCTTGGGATTTTCCAAAGTTCTTTAAAAAACGAATGCCTTTAACCTCCTTATGATCCTGACTTAAGGATTCAATAACATTCCAAGAATTGTCGGTACTACCATCATCGATGAAAAGTACTTCATACGAAAACGAATTGGACTGCATCACAGATGCAATCCAATCGTAAAGTTCCTTCAAGGATTCCTCCTCATTAAGTAGTGGTATTACTACTGATATGTCCATGCTTTGATGTCAAAAACTATTCGACCTCAAAAATAACCAATAAATTTTAAGCTGCGTCCGGGTCGGATTTTTTCATTATCAAGGCCACTATTAGACCAAGCACACTAAAACCGACAAGCTGATAGGCTATTGATTTTATAGAGTTTCCAACGGAAAAGAAGTTTTCTTCTGCTTCCAACTGCTTTCTAGCTTCGTCAACGGCTTCCTGCGGTGCTCCAAAATTTTCCATCATCCCAAGCTGAGAGTTAATTATTTTTTCTTGAAGTATTGCTGCTGCCTCGGTATCTACAAAGTTAAAAATCACTAAGCCTATTAGTGCTGGAATTACAATTCCGATAGCAACAGTAATAAAAAATGCCGTAAAAGCATTTTTAAACGATATAAAGCCTTGCATCATTTTCCGAGCTTTTATTGTGGACATTATGCCAAATATTATCACCAATAATAATTGACTTATTCCAAACCACCATTTTGTGAATAGGTCTAAATAAACCGCGTAGCCGATAACTGTAAGAGAACTCAATATAAGTGCCAAGTAAAGACCATATTGTACTGCCGAATCGCGTAATGATTTTTCCATTTTTGTAGTTGATTTTAGTTTACTGTTTAGTTAGTAATTAAATATACGCAAATGTTACATATTTTTACGTAAATAAATTCACGATAAATAATTGCTGATTAACAAAAAATATTTAAATTTGCACCTCGAAAAAATCGAATATATTTAAAGCCTTTAGTGATGAAAGCAGGAATACATCCAGAAAATTTTAGAGTAGTAGCGTTCAAGGATATGTCTAATGATGACGTGTTTTTAGCAAAATCTACTGCACAAACTAATGAAACTATAGACGTAGATGGTGTTGAATATCCATTAGTTAAATTGGAGATTTCTAGAACATCTCATCCTTATTATACAGGTAAATCTAAATTAGTAGATACAGCAGGGCGTATAGATAAGTTTAAAAACAAATACGCTAAGTTCAAAAAATAATAATCGGTTATATCTGATTATCGAAAAAGCCTTTCACTCAACTGAAAGGCTTTTTTGTTTTATGCAATTCACCTACTTTTGGGTAACTGTATTTAGCTTTAGCCTTATGAACTATATTTTATTTGACGGACCATACCGTGACAATCTTTTACCGTTTACATTTACACGGCCTGTTGCAGACATACGAGTAGGGATTTTAACTATCCGTCAAAAATGGGAGTCTTATCTGGAATATACCACAACCACGGTAACAGAAGATTATCTTTCTGAAAAGTTTCCTATGGTAGAAATGGAAGAAAACGTTATGATTTAAAGGCTAATCAAGCGGTTTTTAAAGATGAAGATGTCATCGCATTTTTCGTCAAGGAAGGTGAAGAAGTGTCTGATTTTTCCAAGTTTGATGCGATTGAATTTGAAGGCGATATTCTTAAAATAGAGCATACTTGGGATATATTTTCAAAGAACGGTGAAGCCATAGCCGATGATTATAAATTATTGACAGAAGGAAGGCAATCGGAACCAATACCATCTAATGTTAACGTAATAAACCCAGAACATATATTTATAGAAAAAGGAGCCAAATTGAATTTTGTAACCCTTAACGCAAGTAACGGTCCAATTTATATTGGAAAGGATTCTGAAATCATGGAAGGCTCTGTTATTCGTGGACCTTTTGCCTTGTGTGACAATGCTACCATTAAATTAGGTTCAAAAATTTATGGACCAACCACTTTTGGCCCTTATTGCAAGGTAGGAGGGGAAGTTAACAACTCCGTACTGTTTGGCTATTCCAACAAAGGTCATGACGGTTTCCTTGGAAATTCTGTTCTCGGTGAATGGTGTAATCTAGGTGCAGATACCAATAATAGTAATCTTAAGAATAATTATGCCGAGGTTCGATTATGGGACTACCAAACCGGTGGTTTTGCCAAAACAGGATTGCAATTCTGTGGACTCATGATGGGCGATCACAGTAAATGTGGAATTAATACCATGTTCAATACTGGGACCGTTGTTGGTGTTAGTGCTAACATTTTCGGTAGTGGGTTTCCTAGAAATTTTGTGCCCAGTTTTTCCTGGGGCGGTAGTAAAGGCTTTGTAACCTATAAGACTAATAAAGCTTTTGAGGTTGCCGAGGTGGTTATGGCAAGACGTAATGAAGCCTTTACAGCTATGGACAAAGCAATTTTGGAGCATGTATTTGAACTTACTAAATCCTACAGAAGAGACGAATGAAAAAGAGCATAATAACCCTATTATTTGTGTGCTTCATATCTTTTTGTTTTTCGCAGCAAGAAGAGGTTGAAGTGATAAAATTGAACCTAAATTCCGAATTGGATCATTTTGCGGCGAGACGTGTTGGAGATATCGTTTATTTTAGTCATAATCTCACCACAAAACGTGGAAGACCCATCAAGGACAAGTATTCTGGTTTTGTCTATACCATGTATACCGCCACACCAAGTGACGATGGCCAATTGTTAGAGGTTAAACCAATTGAAAAGACACAGGTTGGTTCGTTTAACATGTCGGCAGCGACCTTTTCCAAAGACGGCAAGTTCATGTACTTTACCTCTAACCACAGCGGTAAGGGAATCAATAAGTTAAAGGGAATGACAACGTATAATCTGTTGATTCAGCGTGCAGAATTCTTGGAAGGCAAAGGCTGGACTAATTTCACCACGCTTCCATTTTGCGATCCTGATCATAATTTTGCCCATCCTGCCTTAAGTCCAGATGGAAAAACACTTTATTTTATAGCTGATATTAAAGGTACAAAAGGTAAATCTGATTTATACAAAGTGTCAGTTTCCGAGGGACATACAAGCTACGGTGATGTTGTGCGACTCGATAACGCCATTAATTCGTCTAGAACCGAAATCTTTCCGTTTGTAAGTGCTGATAATACCTTATACTTCTCGTCCGATAGGCGAGGAGGAAAAGGAGGTTTGGATATTTATAGCTTTGATTTGAATTCTTCGGGAGATGATCAAGAACCTGTTTCCCTAGATGAACCTATAAATAGTTATGGTGATGACTTTTCCTTTTTCTTGAATGATGATTTAACCACAGGGTATTTGTCATCGAGACGCTATAAAGGCGAAGGCGGAGACGACCTATATTATTTTTTTAATTTTTAGACTTTCTCACCTGCTTTAATTCAAGCAAATTTGTTGGGTTTATGCCCAGTCCTTCTACGTCTTTTCGTGTAAACCTGACCACTTCATCATAGAATAGTGGAACTACAGGAGCAGAGGACATCACCAAAGAATCCATTTCCCTGTATAATTCCTGTCGTTTTTTTGTGTCGGTTTCAATAAAAGAAGCCTCATAAAGTTCATCAAACTCAGGATTGCTGTAATGGCTGTAATTAGGGCCGTTAGGAGCAAAGTTTTTACTGTAAAATAAGGAAAGATAGTTTTCGGCGTCAGGATAATCCGCTATCCAACTAGCTCTAAAAAAATCCAGTTGACCAGTAGCTTTCGCATCCTTTAAAGTAGAAGGCGGTACAACATCAATAGTCACGTTTAGACCAATTTTTTGAAGTTCCCTTTGAATAAATTCGCACAAGTCAATGTAATTGCTTGTTGTGGTGAGGGTCAATTCAGGGGCTTCAATGCCAGTTTCGGTTTTAAAGGCATTAATTAAGGCTTTTGCTCCATCTTGGTCATAAGTGTATCCTGCATTGGCACTGAAACCAGGTAGACCCTTGGGAATAAAACCACCATTGGCAGGGAAACCAACACCATTTCGCAAGTAGATAATCATCTTTGTTCTATCAAAACCCATATTTACTGCTTTTCTCAGTTTCAGGGACTGTATTGCGTCTAATTTGGAATCCATTAAGAAGGCTAAATACTCTGTATTTAAGTATGGCCCTCTAATCATATTTACGTCATCCTTATACTGCGCTTGTAAATTGCCCTGTGCGGTTAGTATTTCGTCTTTATAGGACGTATCCAATCCTGAGACAAAATCGATATTTCCTTGGGCAAATTGCAGAAATTCACTTTGTTTATCTGGTAAAAATGTTATGGCGACAGCTTCTAAATAGGGCAATTGGTTGCCAAGGCTGTCCACTTCAAAATAATTCGGATTTTTTCTAAAGACCAATTTAATATTTTCTTCCCAACGTTTAAACTGAAATGGCCCAGTCCCAATAGGATGTGATCTAAAGTCACTGCCGCGGAGCTCTACAATTTCTCTCGGCACCACAGAGCAGTACTTCATGGTTAATAGTCCTAGAAACCCAGGGAACGGTTGTTTTAATTGAATTTGGAGTGTCGAGTCGTTAAGCGCGGAAAATCCTTTAACCTTGTTTAAGACCCAACTTCCTGGTGATGCCAATAACGGATCTGCCAACCGATTAAAGCTATAAACAAAGTCGCTAGCCTTCACAAATCTTGTAGAATCGGCGCCAAACGCCTCGTGCTTATGAAAGGTTATATCATTACGAAGATGAAAAGTGTAGGTCTTAGCACTATCTGATATGGACCAATTTTTAGCAATACAAGGTTTTATGTTAAGCTCCTCATCCATTTGTACCAGTCCGTTGAACAACTGATGAGTAGCCCATATATCTGAAAGATCCTTTGCAAAGGCAGGATCTAAAGAACCGATGTTTTTGTGTTCGTTGTATTTAAAAACAAGGTGATTTCTTTTGTTTCTGGAATTAGAAGTACATGAAAAAGAAAATATTAAAAACCCAATGCCTATAAAGACATTGATTAAGAACCTTCTACGTTTTAGCATATAAGCAATATATTGTAACTTTGCCACCTTGGTAAAAATACAAGAATGAAGTCAACAAAAAAAGTTGCATTTTATACCTTAGGTTGCAAACTTAACTTCTCTGAAACTTCCACTATTGCAAGGAAGTTTGAGGATGAAGGTTACAACCGTGTAGATTTTAAAGAAAAAGCAGATATCTACGTTATAAATACCTGTTCTGTAACCGAAAACGCTGATAAACGCTTTAAGACCATAGTTAAGCAAGCTCAAAAAGTTAATCCAGAGGCTTTCGTGGCGGCCATTGGTTGTTATGCCCAACTAAAGCCAGAAGAATTAGCAGACGTGAATGGTGTGGATTTGGTTCTTGGAGCCAAAGAGAAATTCAATGTAAATTATTACATCAATGAACTGCTCAATAATCCCGAGCGAAATAAGGAGGGAGGACAAATTCATTCTTGTGAAATTGAAGAAGCTGATTTTTATGTAGGCAGTTATTCAATTGGTGATCGCACAAGAGCATTTTTGAAGGTTCAGGATGGCTGTGATTACAAGTGTACCTATTGTACCATTCCATTGGCTAGAGGTATTTCTCGGAGTGATACTATGGAAAACGTGCTTAGTAATGCACGTGAAATTTCCGAAAAAGGTATAAAGGAAATTGTACTTACTGGTGTAAATATCGGTGATTACGGCAAAGGAGAGTTTGGTAATAAAAAGCACGAGCACACGTTTCTCGATCTTGTGACAAATTTGGATAAGGTTAAAGGGATTGAGCGACTAAGAATTTCGTCTATAGAGCCCAACTTATTAAAAAATGAAACCATAGACTTGGTATCTGGCTCAAGAGCTTTTGTACCTCATTTTCACATACCCTTACAAAGCGGAAGTAATGCCATACTCAAAAAAATGAAGCGTCGTTATTTGCGCGAATTATATGCAGATAGAGTCGCTAGAATCAAAGAAGTTATGCCGCATGCTTGTATTGGAGTTGACGTTATTGTCGGATTTCCTGGCGAAACAGAGGACCACTTTTTAGAAACCTATAACTTCCTGAACGGATTAGATATATCCTACCTTCACGTGTTTACCTATTCAGAACGCGATAACACAGAAGCGGCAACAATGAATGGTGCCATACCTAAGAAAGTTAGAGCAAAAAGGAGTAAAATGTTAAGGGGACTCTCTGCCAAGAAGAGACGAGCTTTTTACGAAAGCCAGTTAGGAAAAGAACGAACGGTCCTTTTTGAAGGTGAAAATAAAGAAGGCTATATTCATGGTTTTACCGAAAATTACGTCAAGGTAAAAACACCATGGAACCCTTACTTGGTTAACACTTTGCACAAAGTAGAACTTACGGGAATTGACGATGACGGTTTAGTACGTTTTGAATTTGTTGAGGTAGCGGTAGCTTAAAACAAAAAACCCAAAACTGAATCGTTTTGGGCTTATTATTGTTTTATTAAAAATTATATTCTAATACCTACAGGAAGCATTCTTTTGTATTTTCTGTTTCGTCTAACAAACTTAGCAATTTGAGGGCTCGTAGGAACTACGCTTATATTTCTTTCTTTAATGTTATCAAATACCATGGCTAAAAAATCTTTTTCAAATTCTTCTGAATTTATGGCATCTGGGATAATCATTTTTGTTAGGAAAATTTTTCGTTCTTGGAGGGAATACTCGATAACGGCCATGTCATCTTCAACCTTTAATTCAAATTGACGTAAAAAATCATTGTCAATTAGTTCGGCAGTTTCTGTCATAATTACTGTATTTAAGTTTGCGGTTGGCGTGTAGATACTATATAATTATATAGATTTGCTGTGCAAAAATACAAAAAAAATGACAAAACGCTAGTTTTCAAGTGTTAAAACACCATACATTAGCCCATTGGTAGCTTTCTAACTCTACAGTTAGGACATAACCACCCATTATTGGACAATATGAGTCACTCAGTTACACATCTTTACCTTATGCCCGGTTTGGCGGCAAGCCCAAAGATTTTTGAGTATATAAAATTGCCACCGCAACGCTATTGTCTGCATTTTCTGGAATGGCAAATTCCAAATAAAGAAGAAACTATTGAAGCCTATGCGAAACGCATGTGTAAATTTATAGAACATGATAATGCTGTGCTCTTAGGCGTTTCTTTTGGAGGGATGTTGGTGCAGGAGATGTCTAAATTTTTAAATCTAAAAAAATTGATTGTAGTATCTAGCATTAAAAGCTACCATGAACTGCCCAAGAGATTAAAGATTTTAAAATATACCAAGGCTTATAAAGTTTTACCCACCCAGTGGCTTAGTAACATTGATGTACTAGCTAAGTATGCCTTTGGTGAGACTATAAAAAAAAGAGTACATCTATATAAAAAATATTTATCCGTTACAGACAAAACCTACCTTGATTGGTCTATTGAACAAATTGTTTGTTGGAAACAAGATCAACCCAATCCAAAGGCCATATACATCCAAGGCGATAAGGATTTGGTTTTCCCGCATACGTGTCAAGGAGATTGTATTGTAGTAAAGGGTGGTACACATATTATGATTATAAATAAATTCAGGTGGTTCAATGAAAACCTACCTAAGTTAATTGAGTCTTAAATTTGAAAGAAAAAATAGTTTACTTACTTTTAAAAAAAATTGAATACCATGCATTTACTTAAAAATTTACTGGCAGCGATTGGGCTGGTCTCTATTTTTGGATTATTAATTTTTTCAATGCAGAAAGCACCGTCTGATGAAACTATAGGTAAAGAAAAACCGTTTATTAACGATTACAATGTTTATGCCTTGGAAATGCCCATGGGTCTAAATTTTGCAGGGGAGGAAATACCTATAGGCAACCCGGATATTTATGAGCGCATGGATCGAGAATTATTGGTAAATACCTATTGGCAATCCAACGGTTTGCTAATGTTTAAGCGCGCTAAGAAATACTTTCCTATAATAGAACCTATATTGAAGAAAAATGGCGTTCCAGATGATTTTAAATACCTCGCTGTAATTGAGAGTGGCTTAACCAATGCCGTATCTCCAGCAGGTGCAAGAGGGATTTGGCAAATTATGAGCGCTACAGGTCAAGAAAATGGTTTAGAAATTAATTCTAATGTAGATGAGCGTTATAATTTAGAAAAGGCTACCGAGGTGGCTTGTGCCTACCTTAAAGAGGCAAAAGAGCGATTTGGGACCTGGACCCTAGCAGCAGCGTCTTATAATGCTGGTATAGCAGGTATTGCTAGACGGCTGGAAGATCAGAACGTAACGGATTATTACGATTTGTTACTTGGTGAAGAAACTGGTCGCTACATTTTTAGAATTGTGGCTTTAAAAGAAATCTTAACGCACCCTTCGAGGTACGGATTTAATTTCAATACTAACGATTTGTATCATGCCGTTCCTACTTACAGCGTCAAAGTTGATACTGCGGTTACTGATTTTGCGCAGTTTGCTAATACCTTTGGCATCAACTATAAAATTTTAAAACTTCACAACCCTTGGTTAAGGGAAAAGCACCTTAACAATAAAAGTAAAAAGGAATACTATATAGAAATACCCAAAAAAGGTTATTATTCTGTAGCGCCCTAGAATTTGGACTTTATTAGGGATCACATAGGCACCTTCTTAGTAGCTGCGAACTATATTTTGGCTATAGTTCTAATTTTTATCATTCTGTTCAAACAGTTAAGTCCTAACAAAACCATGAGTTATATCTTGGTGCTGCTTTTATTGCCTTTTTTAGGCTTAGTAGTATATGTTTTGTTTGGTCAAGATTATCGTAAGTCCAAAATATTTAACCGTAAAAATGTTTTGGACCAACAAGTGGTGAAAAAAATATTAAATGAGCTTAGTCTCGAAGAGAAGGAGGAGGATGCTGTTGAGGAAATTCTTCAAGAAAAAACAAAACTTTATAAACTTATCCATAATACCGAAAAATCCAAACTTACCACGTATAATGAGCTTAAGGTTCTCGTCAATGGTGAAGAAAAGTTTGAATATTTTTTAAAGGATATAGAAGCTGCTCAGCATCACATACATATGGAGTATTACATCTTAGAGGATGACACTATTGGTAATAAAGTTATTGATTTGCTGTGCAAAAAGGCTAAAGAAGGCATTGAGGTAAGACTTGTTTACGACGACGTAGGGAGTGATATTTCTCGAAGCAATAAAAAACGTTTAAGCGAAGCAGGTGTTTTGCATTACCCGTTTATGCCTGTTTTATTTTCGGGTCTAACCGGAAAAATGAATTATCGTGATCATAGAAAAATCTTGGTTGTTGATGGTAAGGTAGGTTATGTTGGTGGCGTTAATATTGCCGATCATTACATTAATTATGATAATGGGAGGTACTGGCGCGATACGCATCTAAGAATCGAAGGCGAAGCGGTTAAACCGTTGCAGATTTTGTTCTTTACAACTTGGGATTTTGTGCAAGAGGCACCAGTAAAACTATCCGACCGTTATTTTCCCAATACGCAAGTTCAAAATAGGGCAGGTGTACAGATTGTATCTAGCGGACCAGATACAGATTGGCCAGATATCATGGAAGCGATTTTCACCGCTATAATGACAGCGCGGCATTACGTATATATCACAACGCCCTATTTTATTCCTAATGACGAAATTCTAGCTGCGTTACAAATTGCGACACGCAGTGGTGTCGATGTACAACTTCTCATACCAGAAAAATCCGATTCTTGGATTTCGGGTTCTGCGACATCATCTTACTTACAACATATTCTAGAGGCTGGTGTCAAGGTTTTTCGCTATAAAAAGGGCTTCATACATGCAAAAACCATGGTTTTGGATGATGAAATTTGCTCCATCGGCACAGCCAATATGGACTACCGAAGCTTTGATATTAATTTCGAAGTGAATGCCTTCATCTATGACAAAGAAACCAGCAGCGTTCTAAAGGAACAGTTTCTTTTGGATTTAGAGGAATCTGAACAGGTACACTTAGATAAGTGGGAAAAACGGCCAATTACGGCGCGTTTTGTAGAGTCTACATCAAAATTATTAGCACCACTATTGTAGAGCCAGTTAGCGTCTACTTCTTCTATTCTGCCTTGCCGAAGTGGGTTGCCCATACTGTTGCCTAGGAATGGACGCCTTTTTCATCTGTTGTTTCATCATTTTAATTTGATCGGCTAGCATATCGCGTTTATCTAGCTTTTCTGCTTCAGCAAGCAACTTTTTAGCCTCTTGCTTGCGTCTTTTCGTAAAAGCAATCCCTGCTAGATTTAATTTGGCCATGGCAAGATCATGGTTCATGGATAGACCCAACTTAAT
Organism: uncultured Flavobacteriaceae bacterium; assembly: GCA_964524415.1. Classification (GTDB taxonomy): domain Bacteria; phylum Bacteroidota; class Bacteroidia; order Flavobacteriales; family Flavobacteriaceae; genus Winogradskyella. Next base: position 9,793 of record CAZGDG010000011.1, on the reverse strand, counting down.
GGCGTTTTTAAAGTATTTTTCGGCTTCATTTATATTGGTCTGTGATACCATAATACCATTAAGATAATTGAGGTAACCTTGCTGTTTTTTGACCAAAGCGGCTTTTGGATTTTTAATTTTATCCAACCATTTCTTAGCACCTTCGAAATCTTGCTTACGCAATCTCAAAAATGCCAATAAAATCATCTCATTCTTAAAATAAAGAAAAATGAAGATGGTTGATAATAAAATGTACATAATACCATTGCCTATATAGCCTTCTACAAATTGATAAACGGCATAACCAATGATTAATGCAGCGACAATTAATTTTATATTTTTATTGAACATATCCTGTGTTTTAAGAGTGGGCAAAGGTATGAAAAACTATTAAAAATATTTCATTTCACCTCTTGCTAAAGTAAAAACTTGTTGTATATTTGCACGCGGTTTTAAAGAAGACCATACATTAAATACGAATAGCAGAATAAAGATACAAGACAATGAGTAAAAGAACATTTCAGCCTTCGAAGCGCAAAAGAAGAAACAAGCACGGTTTCAGAGAAAGAATGGCATCTGTTAATGGAAGAAAAGTTTTAGCACGAAGAAGAGCTAAAGGAAGAAAAAAATTGTCTGTATCTACTGAAGCAAGACATAAAAAATAATGATTAACAATTGTTAATATTAAAAGGTGTTACTTAGGTGTAACGCCTTTTTTTGTACCCTATTGATAACTATTTTTACGCAGCAAAAAATTTACCTTCATGCCAAAAAATAAAAACTTAAAATCCATACTTCTTATTGGGTCTGGCCCTATAATTATCGGTCAAGCCTGTGAGTTTGATTATTCAGGTTCTCAAGCCTTGCGCTCATTGCGTGAGGATGGTATCGAAACCATTTTAATCAATTCCAATCCGGCTACCATAATGACGGATCCAACCATGGCAGACCATGTTTATCTCTTGCCATTAACTACAAAATCCATTGTAAAAATTTTAAAAGAGCATCCACAGATTGATGCGGTACTTCCAACAATGGGAGGCCAAACCGCGCTCAACCTATGTATTGAGGCGGATGAAAAAGGGATTTGGGAAGATTTTAACGTGAAGATAATAGGTGTAGATATAGATGCCATTAATATAACTGAAGATAGAGAGCAGTTTAGGGATTTAATGACAAAAATAGGTGTTGGCATGGCACCGCAGGCCACGGCCACCTCATACCTTAAAGGAAAGGAAATAGCTCAGGAGTTCGGATTCCCGTTATGTATTAGAGCGTCATTTACACTCGGTGGCGCAGGAGCTTCAATTGTTTATAATGAGACAGAGTTTGATGAATCCCTAACCAGGGGATTGGAGATTTCTCCTATTCATGAGGTGATGATCGATAAGGCGCTTATTGGGTGGAAGGAATACGAGTTAGAGTTGCTTCGCGACAAGAATGATAACGTCGTAATTATCTGTACCATTGAAAACATGGATCCAATGGGTATTCATACGGGAGATTCCATAACTGTCGCACCAGCCATGACCTTATCAGATAAGACTTTTCAGAAAATGAGAGATATGGCCATTCACATGATGCGAAGTATTGGTGATTTTGCTGGCGGTTGTAACGTACAGTTTGCGGTTAGTCCGGATGAAGAGGAGGAGATTATTGCCATAGAGATAAACCCTCGTGTTTCGCGCTCATCAGCCTTGGCCAGTAAAGCCACTGGATATCCTATCGCAAAAATTGCAGCCAAATTGGCCTTGGGCTATACTCTAGACGAGTTAAGTAACCAGATTACAAAATCCACATCAGCATTATTTGAACCAACCTTAGACTATGTTATCGTAAAAATACCACGTTGGAATTTCGACAAATTTGAAGGTTCCGATAGAACTTTAGGCCTTCAGATGAAAGCAGTTGGAGAAGTTATGGCTATTGGCCGCTCTTTCCAAGAAGCGCTTCATAAGGCTACGCAATCTTTAGAAATAAAGCGAAACGGCTTAGGTGCTGATGGTAAAGGTTATAGAAATTACGATCAAATTATCCAAAAGTTGACCTATGCGAGCTGGGATCGCGTGTTTGTCATCTACGATGCTATAGCGATGGGAATACCTTTAAGTCGCATCCACGATATCACCAAAATTGATATGTGGTTTTTAAAGCAATATGAAGAGCTATTCCATTTAGAAAGGGAAATTTCTACCTACAAAATAGAAAATATAGAACGTGAACTATTACTGGAAGCGAAACAAAAAGGTTATGGAGACAGGCAAATAGCACATATGTTAGGTTGCCTAGAAAGTCAGGTTTACAATAAAAGACGGGAGTTTAAAATCAATAGGGTTTATAAATTAGTGGATACTTGTGCCGCTGAATTTGAAGCGCAAACACCATATTATTACTCTACGTTTGAAAGTGAAGTCCAATATCCGGATGGGACGGTGACCGTTGACAACGAGAGCGTTGTCTCCGATAAAAAGAAAATTATAGTTTTAGGTTCTGGTCCTAACCGAATTGGTCAAGGTATTGAATTTGATTACTGCTGTGTTCATGGTGTCTTAGCTGCCGCGGAGTGCGGTTATGAGACTATCATGATTAACTGTAATCCAGAGACCGTTTCTACAGACTTTGACATTGCCGATAAGCTCTACTTTGAACCAGTTTTCTGGGAGCATATTTATGATATCATTCAGCATGAAAAGCCCGAAGGGGTTATCGTTCAACTTGGAGGGCAAACAGCCTTAAAGCTTGCCGAAAAGTTAGACCGTTATGGTATTAAGATTATGGGAACGAGCTATGAATCATTGGACTTAGCTGAGGATAGAGGTAGTTTCTCAACCTTACTGAAAGAAAATAACATTCCATATCCGCAATTTGATACGGCAGAAACGGCAGAAGAAGCCTTAAAAGTTGCTGATGAACTTAAGTTCCCAATATTGGTAAGACCATCTTATGTTCTTGGTGGTCAGGGTATGAAAATTGTGATCAATAAAAAGGACTTGGAAGAGCACGTGATAGATTTGTTAAAATCTATACCGGGCAATAAACTGTTATTAGATCATTATTTAGACGGTGCCATTGAGGCCGAAGCTGATGCCATTTGTGATGGCGAAAATGTCTATATTATTGGGATAATGGAACATATAGAGCCTTGCGGTATTCATTCAGGAGATAGCAATGCCACCTTGCCACCTTTCAATCTCGGTGAATTTGTCATGCAGCAAATAAAAGATCATACCAAAAAGATTGCGCTAGCTCTAAATACAGTAGGATTAATTAATATTCAGTTTGCTATTAAGGACGATACGGTGTATATCATTGAGGCCAATCCGCGTGCTTCTAGAACAGTACCTTTTATCGCTAAAGCTTATGGCGAACCCTATGTGAATTACGCCACAAAGGTGATGCTTGGCGACAAAAAATTATCTGATTTTGACTTTAAACCTCACTTAAAAGGCTATGCTATTAAACAACCCGTGTTCTCATTTAATAAGTTTCCTAATGTGAATAAACAATTAGGTCCTGAAATGAAGAGTACAGGAGAAAGCATCCTATTCATTGAGAGTTTAAAGGATGATGAGTTTTACGATTTATATGCAAGGCGTAAAATGTATTTAAGTAAGTAAATACCTGCTTAACTAAACTTTTTAATCCGCAATATCATATTTATTGTTAAATTGCATTAACAAGATATGTTTATGAAACAATATTTACTCTTTTACATAGTTTTTATTTTTACAACTCTCTCTTATGGGCAGGTTGTGCTCAACCAAGTAGATGATTTTGAAGACGGAACTGAGCAGAATTGGGAGGAAGCTGCTGCATCGGCAGCTTTAGGCTTTGCAGCTACTAATGTTAGCTCTGGAGGACCAAATGGTGCTGATGATAATTATTTAAGGGATATCACTTCTGGAAGTCCAGGAGGCGCTGGCTCTAGAATGATAATTAGAAGTATAGGCAACCAATGGTCTGGTAATTTTACAAGTGCCGGAGTTTTTGCCATGAGTATGGATGTTAGGTCTCTAACAAATGATATCACAGTAAGGGTATCGGTTACAGGACCTGGAGGAAAATTTTCTACGACCAATGGAGTAAGTGTTCCAGCAGGTGGTCCATGGACAGAAATAGGAATTCCAATTGCAGCTTCTGATTTTACCTCTGTTTCCGATGGTAGCGATGGTGGCGTTGCTGGATTTGATATTGCTGCGACGTTAGCTGATGTCACTGAAATGAGAATTTTAAGTAGCCCTACACCAGCATGGCGAGGAGAGGTTATAGATGCAGAGATGCATTTAGACAATATTACAGCGCTCGCTGCTCTAAGCCTAGATGAATTTAGCCAAGGCAATACAAAATTTGTGATTTCTCCTAATCCTGGTCGAAATACATTGAATCTTAAAGTTCCACAGGTACAATCTAATATGGTGGTCACCGTTTACGATGTCCTTGGAAAAAAAATATACCAAAATGAAATCAACCAGTTGCGTTCTTCTGTAGATGTGTCTCAGTGGAGAAGCGGTATTTATTTAGTAAAAGTTACAGATGGGCAATCTACCCAAACCAAACGTTTTATTAAACAATAGAAAGCATTTTAAATTTAGTACAAGGCCATATCATTTTATGATTTGGCTTTTTTTTTTAGAAGCTGATTTTTACTCGATGATTTTTTATGTCATCCAAATAAGCATCAACGTTTTTGTAGACTTCATCTAAGGTCTTTGTTTTTTTATTCTCACTTTCACGGCGCTTTATGGCTTTAATAAAGCGTTTCGCTTCAATTTTAGATTTTAGCACAAGGCCAGGTACTTTTACCGTATCGCCTTGTTCATTGACAGCAACCATGGTGAAATAAGAGGAATTGCAATGTTTCTTTTGGCCGGAATGGATATTTTCAGATTCTACTCTAATACCAACAACCATAGACGAATTTCCTATATAGTTGATTGAAGCTTTCATCGTAACCAATTCACCGACTTCAATAGGATTCAGAAAATCAACTTTATCAACTGAGGCTGTTACACAATAACTTCCAGAGTGTTTAGAGGCACAGGCAAAAGCAATTTGGTCCATGAGGTTTAGAATGTAGCCACCATGTATTTTGCCACCAAAGTTTTTATAGGAAGGCAGCATCAGCTCCGAAATTTGAATTTTGGACTCTTCTACCGTTTTATACATCAAAGCAGAAATTATTAGTCATCTTCAGAAGCCCTTTTTACAATCGTTTCAGGTAAAGCCTTTTTAGCCTTAGCACCCATTTTCTTTATTTTCTCAATTCTGGATACAAGATTACCCTTGCCTTCAACCAATTTATTCATGGCTGCAGAGTAGTCACTTTTTGCAGCATCTATTTTTTTGCCCACTCCAGTGAGATCAGAAATAAGACCTTCAAACTTATCGTATAGGGCTCCAGCCTGCCTGGCAATTTCAATAGCATTTTGTTGTTGTTTCTCATTGTTCCACATGGTATCAATAGTGCGCAAGGTAGCTAATAGGGTAGAAGGTGTTACAATTACAATATTTTGCTCAAAGGCTTTATTGTAAAGTGTATTGTCTTCATTTATTGCCACTGCAAATGCTGGTTCAATAGGAATGAACATTAACACAAAATCAGGAGATTCTATATCATATAAATCCTGATAATTTTTAGCCGAAAGCTGGTCCACATGTTTTTTTATTGAATTTAAATGGGCTTTTAGGTAGATTGGACGCTCTTCTTCTTCACAGTTTACCAATCGTTCGTAGTCCGTGAGGGACACCTTGGAGTCAATTATCATTTTCTTTGAATCCGGTAAATGCAAGACAACATCTGGCATCACTCTGGAGCCATCTGGTCTTTGGAAATTTTGTTGCACAAAGTATTCCCTATCTTTTTCCAGACCGGATTTTTCAAGCACACGTTCTAAAACCAATTCTCCCCAATTACCTTGAGTTTTGCTATCGCCCTTAAGTGCTTTTGTAAGATTTGTTGCTTCTTTGGCCATCTGTTGGTTAAGATCTTTAAGGCCTAAAAGTTGTTGCTTCAATGCAGAATGCATACTAATGTTTTCCTTTTGGGTATCCTCAACCTTCTTTTCAAAAGTTTTTATTTTTTCCTCTAAAGGGTTCAGTATGTTTTTAATGTTCTCCTTGTTTTGAAGGGTGAATTTTTCGGATTTTTCATCTAAAATTTTTGAAGCCATAAGCTCAAAATCCTTGCGTAATTGTTCTTGTTGTTTGGCAAGTTCTTCATCGCGCTTTTGGTTAAGCTGTTGAAGGTTTTCCAATTCAGCATTACGTCGTGATAATTCCGAATTTAAAAAGTCCTTATCGGCTCTTATCTGTTCGCGTTCACCTTCTACCTTCTGAATGGTTTCTTTTAATTCAGAAATTGTACTGTTAAGTTGATGCTGGCGTTCATCCATACTGCTTTTGTCCGCTTTGCTTTTTAGTTGAGCAAATTTTAGCCCTATAAAAGCACCTATGCCAGCAGAAATAATTATTGCAATAAAAAGGATTAAAGAGTCTCCCATCTAGTTATTTTGAGGTTTTTATCAAAGATAAATTATAATGTTTAAAACCAAGGGCATTTAAAGATAAGAGCAGCAAATTATTTGCTCACTTTAAACGATCCTGTGCGACTATCAAAAGAAATTAAATCTGGAGGAAATAAAGAATCAAAAATCTGTTTTGAAATTAAATTGCACGGTTGGTCCTGCACTACATCGGTTTTGCGCATTACCACCATTTCATCACAAAGCTGAATGGCGAGATCGATTTCATGGGACGAAAATAAAATGGTCTTATTGGTTTCCTTTGTTAGACGCTGTAGAAGTTTAAGTATGTAAGCCTTATGATACATGTCTAAATGGGTGGTGGGCTCGTCTAATATAATGATATCGGTGTCTTGAGCCAAAGCCCTAGCTATCATGACTTTTTGTAATTGACCGTCACTTAATTCGTAGCATTTACGGTGTCTTAAATCAGAAATACGTACCATTTCGATGGCATTGTCTATAATCGCCCTATCGTTAGGTTGCAAGGTTCCAATCCAATTGGTGTAAGGGTATCTACCTAACGCTACTAAATCGTAAACAGATAGATTTTTAGATATGAGCTGCTCCGTTAATACAATGCTCAGTTGTTGTGCCAATGCAGCGGCACTTAGATCGGATAAGGAATGTCCATTTAACAAAATTTCACCTTCTAATGGTGGCTGTACTTTTATTAAAGTTCTTAATAGCGTTGATTTGCCAATACCATTGGCTCCAACCAGCCCTATAAGTTGTCCTTTTTCTAATTTAATGCTAATGCCAGACGCAATAAAGGCAGCTCCTGCTCTAGATTTATAACCTATGGCCAATTGTTTTGTCTCTAAAATTATATTTGGGTTTTGCCTTTCCATTAAAACATCATTTTTCGCTGTCTAACAAGTAGCCAAATAACTACGGGAGCACCAACCAAAGCGGTTATGGCGTTGATAGGAAGCGTATAGTCCGTTCCAGGTACTTGAGCTATACTGTCACATATAAGCATAACAATGGCACCCATTAAAAAAACCGAAGGAACCAAAATTTTATGGTTTGAAGTTTTAAAAATCTGCCTCGTTAGATGCGGAATAGCCAACCCAATAAAGGCAATGGGTCCAGCAAAGGCCGTAACGGCTCCTGCAATTAGACTAGTAGATATAATAATAATAAACCGACTTCGCTTAACATTTAGGCCTAGGCTTTGGGCATAATTATCACCTAACAGCAAACTATTGAGTCCTTTAATTGAGACAATACTTATGATTAAACCTAAAATATACACTATAAAAAAGGTAAGGACTTCATTCCAAGATAAGTTACTGAGACTGCCAAAACCCCAAAATACATATTGTTGCAACTGTTCTGCAGAACTAAAATAGGAGAGCACACTCACAACTGCAGCAGTTATGCTACCAAACATAAGTCCTATGATTAAAATAGCCATGGTGTCCCTAACGTTATTGGATACCGCCAAAACAGCTATGAGAACCAAAAAGCTACCTAAACTTGCTGCGATAACAATACTCCATTTAGACACCAAACTTCCAACAATAACACCTCCAAAGAGCCCTGAGCCCAAGATAACCAAAGCAACACCTAAACTAGCTCCAGAACTTATACCAAGAACAAACGGGCCGGCTAGAGGATTCCTAAAAAGGGTTTGCATCAATAAACCTGATACGCCTAGACCAGAACCCACTAGAACGGCAGTTATGGCCTTTGGTAACCTATAATCTGTAATTATGACACTGAAGGTAGAATTTGGCTCACTCCCAATAAGGCTGGCAAAAATATGTTTCAATGGTATACTAAGCGAACCTAGGCTTATATTGACTATAAAGCACAGAAAAAGAATCAAAATCATGATTACAAATTGGATTCTATAGTTCGATTCTTCAGTCAAATTATTTAAGCCTTTTAAAAAAGGTTGGTGTATAGTTTTTTAATAAGTCCGGATGACCAATTTTTATAAGGTCCTTTAAGACTAAATCTGGCCTGGCAGACCCCATTTCATAATAGAGCACACCTCCTGTGTCACCTGTAGTTACAGAAAAACTAAAAATATGTTGCGTCTTGAAGGCTTTAAAATTAGTGTATAGTTCATTGGCTGCTTCAAGTTGTGATAGGGAGTTATAATAGGAAGGGCTCAGCCATAAGTCAGCGTCCTTAGCCTTATCAAAGACCACTTCAAAGCTAAGCGCTAAACTTCCGTTTCCTCCTGTGTCTTTCCATAAATAATTAAGGTTGGCGTCTTGCATAAGCATGGCCTCTGGGCTAGAGCCATTTGGGAGGTACCACACGTCTTTATGCATTGCTCCGCTTAACACAGTTGGCCCCTTTTTTGAGTTTTGTGCAATGGCTTTTGCCGTTTTATAATCTTGTTCTATTTTTCTGAAAATAGAATCAGCTTCTTTCTCTTTATTATAAAGAACACCAAAAAATTTTATCCATTCCGCTTTGGCTAGGGGAGACGATTCTACCCAATCACCATTATAAACTACTGGTATTCCTGACTTACTTACCGTTTGAAATGTTTTGTTAACTCCTTCTATACCAAACCCAACAACTATATCTGGGTCTAATTCCAATAATACTTCAGTATTGATGCTTTCATTTTTTCCAAGTTCTCTGATAAGGCCTTGATCAATTAAAGCTCTTGTTTTTTTTGATGAAATATAATCGGTACCAGGAAAACCAACTAAGGTCTGCTCTTCACCCAACAATTCCAGATGCGGAATATGTGTGGTTGAGGTAACAACCACTTTTTCAATTTTGCCATTTATGACAGCGTCAACAGCATCTAAAGAAAAGCGATTTGCTGATTCATCTTCATTAAAAAGAACATATTTATAGGTTTTATCAGCTCCAGGCCAAGGTTGGGTTACAGATATCACTTTATAGGTATCATAATCCACAACCGAAAACCCAGTGGCATATTTGAGGTCTAAGGTCTTTCCTTCTGAACTTTCAAGTGGCGATTTCTTGGTTTTTTCACCGCAGGACATTAATAGTAAAGCAATAATTATGATTCTAATTTGTAGCATATGTAACCTTAGTAACACGATACCTCTAAAGACGTAATTATTTTTATTGAAATTCTTATTTATGAGAGGCGATTCAAATTTAACATTATATATCGTTGCAGGCGTTATCTTGCTTCATTTTTTGGTTGGTTTCATTTATCTGATTTATAAAATGCAAAAGAAAAAGGATAAATAAGACGGATGGAATCAAAAAAATTAAACTAGTTTTACTGCGAAATTTGGTTCCGTAATGATTGTCATTATGGATTAAAAGGGAATCTGGTGCAATTCCAG
>CAZGDG010000010.1:43259-45701 GCA_964524415.1 uncultured Flavobacteriaceae bacterium | reverse complement strand
ATTATATAATTATGGCGTCTCATTACGAAGCACCTATTAGAAGACCTTTAGTAACCGGAGAAAAATCCTATCACGATGTTACTGTGGATGTGGCCAGACCTGTAGAAGGTAATGCCAATAAAGCTTGGTGGATTGTTTTTAGTATTTCTTTGGTAGCCTTTCTTTGGGGAATAGGGTGTATTATTTATACCATTTCTACTGGTATTGGAGTTTGGGGTCTCAATAAAACCGTAAACTGGGCCTGGGATATTACCAATTTCGTTTGGTGGGTAGGTATTGGTCACGCAGGAACACTGATTTCGGCCGTACTACTTCTGTTCAGGCAAAAATGGAGAATGGCAATTAACCGCTCGGCAGAGGCCATGACAATTTTCTCGGTTGTGCAAGCGGGACTTTTCCCAATTATTCACATGGGTCGTCCATGGTTGGCATATTGGGTATTGCCAATTCCAAACCAATTCGGTTCTTTATGGGTGAACTTTAACTCACCGCTATTGTGGGACGTATTTGCAATTTCAACATATCTATCGGTATCACTGGTATTCTGGTGGACAGGGTTGTTACCGGATTTTGCCATGATTAGGGATAGAGCAGTTAAGCCGTTCCAAAAGAAGATTTACTCCTTAATTAGTTTTGGATGGTCTGGTAGAGCAAAGGATTGGCAACGTTTTGAGGAAGTATCCTTGGTTCTTGCTGGTTTAGCAACACCACTTGTGCTTTCGGTACACACCATAGTATCCTTTGACTTCGCAACGTCTGTTATTCCTGGTTGGCATACCACCATATTCCCACCATACTTCGTTGCAGGTGCGATTTTCTCTGGATTTGCAATGGTAAATACCTTACTCATTATCATGAGAAAAGTGTGCAATTTGGAAGATTACATCACTGTGCAGCACATAGAATTGATGAACATCGTTATTATGATTACTGGTTCTATTGTTGGTGTGGCTTACATTACCGAGCTTTTTATCGCTTGGTACTCCGGTGTAGAATACGAGCAATATGCCTTCTTAAACAGAGCAACAGGACCTTACTGGTGGGCCTACTGGGCAATGATGACCTGTAACGTATTCTCACCACAGTTTATGTGGTTCAAAAAATTAAGAACAAGTATCATGTTCTCGTTCTTTATCTCAATCGTAGTAAATATCGGGATGTGGTTTGAGCGCTTTGTAATTATAGTTACCTCACTTCACAGAGATTATTTGCCATCTTCTTGGACAATGTTCTCACCAACCTTCGTAGATATTGGAATATTCATAGGTACAATTGGATTCTTCTTTGTGTTGTTCCTGTTGTATTCGCGTACATTCCCTGTTATTGCACAGGCAGAGGTAAAAACAATATTGAAATCATCTGGTGAGCGTTATAAGCGCATTAGGGAAAGTGGCGGAAGCCTTGTTGGTACTGGTACAGATGAAAGAACCTCTCAAGCTGCTACAGTTGTAAACACTACGGCAACAGATGAGGGTAACGAGAAGGAAGAGAAATTAAGCGCGTTATTTGAGGGTATTGGTACCTTTGATAAAGAAACGCAAACTGCTGACGATTTAAAAGTAATTAACGGTATCGGTCCAAAAATGGAAGAGGTGCTTAATAGTATCGGAATTTTCACTTACCTGCAAGTGAGTAAAATGACGAAGAAAGAATACGATTTGTTAGATTCAATCACAGGGTCTTTCCCAGGTAGGGCAGAACGCGATGATTGGTCAGGGCAGGCAAAAAAATTATTAAATAACTAACTATAGTCTATGGAAGCTTCAAAAGTAGTTCATGCTATTTATACAGATGATGATGTTTTAATGTCGGCCGTAAAGAAAGTTAAGGCCGAGAAACATCACATTGAGGAGATATATACACCTTTTCCCGTGCATGGTTTGGATAAAGCCATGGGATTAGCGCCAACAAGGATTGCGATAACATCCTTTTTGTATGGCTGTGTTGGTCTTACGGTGGCCATATTGATGATGAATTTTATCATGATTGAAGACTGGCCGCAAGATATCGGAGGCAAACCTAGCTTTAGTTATTTAGAGAATATGCCAGCTTTCGTTCCAATTATGTTTGAGTTAACGGTTTTCTTTGCGGCACACCTTATGGTAATTACGTTTTACCTAAGAAGTAGAATGTGGCCATTCAAAAAGGCTGAAAATCCAGACCCGAGAACAACTGACGACCATTTTTTAATGGAAATCGCAGTGCATAACAATGAAGATACACTGACCAACTTGTTAAAGGAAACGGGAGCTGTAGAAATAAATATTATTGATAAAGACGAAGACGCACATTAATATGAAAACATTTTTGAAATATATTCTAGCATTACTCGTGGTATTCAGTTTGTCGTCGTGTAACAAAAAGACAAGCCGAAACTATCAATATATGCCTAATATGTACGAACCTGTGAGCTACGAAGCTTATCAAGAATCTGATGCTTTT